>JAPLQK010000004.1 GCA_026399735.1 Pseudomonadota bacterium | reverse complement strand
ATTGAACCGCTCCACATGCGTCAGCTGTTTGTCGACGATCCGGCGCGCTTCGATCATTTTTCGATGAAAGTCGGCAGCCTGCTGCTCGATTATTCAAAAAATCGCATCACCGGACAAACCATGCAACTGCTGGTCGCCCTGGCCGAACAGGCCGGCCTTGCCGCTTATATCGGGCGCCAGTTTTCCGGTGACAAGATCAATAACACCGAACAGCGCGCCGTGCTGCACACCGCGCTGCGCAACCGTTCGGATCGACCGGTCTGTTTCAACGGGCACGACGTGATGCCTGACGTGCGGCGCGTGCTGGGATTGATGCGGACGTTTTCCGAAAACGTGCGCAGCGGCGGCTATACAGGCTACACAGGACGCGCGATCACCGACATCGTCAACATCGGCATCGGCGGTTCGGACTTAGGTCCGCTGATGGTCTGTGAAGCGCTCAAACCCTACTCGACACAGGCTTTGCGCGCTCATTTCGTCTCCAACGTGGACGCATCCCAGCTCACCGAAACCCTGAAAAAACTGGATGCAGAAACCACGCTGTTCATCGTCAGTTCGAAAACCTTCACCACTCAGGAGACGCTGACCAATGCCCGCACGGCGCGCACCTGGCTGACAGATAAACTGGGCAGTGACGCCACCGTTGCAAAACATTTCGCCGCCGTCTCGACCAACCTCAAGGCGACCGCCGCCTTCGGCATCAATCCGGACAATGTATTTGAGTTCTGGGACTGGGTGGGCGGACGCTATTCGCTGTGGTCGGCGATCGGCTTGCCCGTCGCGCTGTTTATCGGCATGGATCGTTTCGAAGAATTACTGGACGGCGCGCATGCGATGGATGAACATTTCCGCAACGCACCGCTGCATCAGAACATGCCGGTGCTGATGGGCATGCTGGGCATCTGGTATGGCGACTTTTTCGGCGCCGGTTCGAATGCCGTGCTGCCCTATGACCAGTACCTGCACCGGTTTCCCGCCTATCTGCAACAACTGGACATGGAGAGCAACGGCAAGGGCGTGGACCGCGACGGTATGCCTGTCGATTACGATACCGGCATGGTGGTATGGGGAGAGCCGGGCACCAACGGTCAGCATGCCTTCTACCAGCTGATCCATCAGGGCACGCGGATGATTCCGGCGGATTTTCTGGCCCCCATACACAGCCAGAATCCGGCAGGCGAACATCACGCGATCCTGCTGGCCAACTGTTTTGCGCAGACCGAAGCATTGATGATAGGAAAAACCGCTAGTGAGGCGCGCGCAGAACTACAGGGTATGCCGGTTGAAGAACTCGAAGCCTTGCTGCCGCACAAGGTTTTTCCGGGCAACAAACCCACCAATACGTTGCTGTTCGACCGTCTTGATCCGCACACGCTCGGGATGCTGATTGCGCTGTACGAGCAAAAAGTATTCGTGCAGGGCATCGTGTGGAATATCAACTCGTTTGACCAGTGGGGTGTGGAACTGGGCAAACAACTGGCAAGTCGAATTCTGCCGGAATTGCAGGATGACACCGTCAGCGCGCAACACGACCAGTCAACGACACATCTGATCGACTATTACCGGCGACAGCGTTAACAACACAGATTATTCACGCCAGGACACGCCTGAATTTAAATAATTAAAAAACACAATACATTCAAATTGTTAGATAACGGGATGTCACAGCGTCGTACCATGTACACCCGAATACATGAAAAACTCACCATAAACATGCAACGGCTGCTGGCCGTGCTGTTGCCTTTGGTCGCCTGCACCCTGCAATGGCTGCTATGGGATTTCATCACCCCCTACGTCTGGTTTTTATTTTTCCCCGCAGTATTTTTCAGCGCCTGGCTAGGCGGCTTGTCAGGCGGTCTGACAGCCACGCTCATCAGCACGCTGCTGGTCTGGTACCTCTTTATACCGCCGGTCTTCTCCTTCACATTGGGAAATTCTGCATCCGCCCTGACGATCGCAATGTTTGTTTTCATGGGCAGCCTGTTCGCCTTCTTCTTTGAACACTTAAGGCGTACCACGCTGCGCACCGATGAGGCGCTGGCATTGCTGGCCCGGGTGGACGCGATGGAGACACAGCGGCAACACACAATGGAGGAGCTCAAACACAGTGAGGCCCTGTTGAACGAATCGCAACAACTCGCACAACTCGGCAACTGGGAGCTGGACCTGAAAAACGATGTACTCTTCTGGTCGGATGAAATTTTCCGCATCTTTGAAATCGATCCGGCCGGCTTCGGCGCCTCCTATGAAGCCTTTCTGAACACGATACACCCTGATGACCGTGCGATGGTAAACAAGGCTTACACCGATTCGCTGACCAACAGAACGCCATACGAAATTGTCCACCGGCTACTCTTCCCGGACCAGCGGGTCAAATTTGTTCAGGAATGGTGCAAAACACAATACGACAGTGAAGGCCGCGCTGTTCGCTCCAGTGGCACGGTGCAGGACATCACCGTACGCAAGCTGGCGGAAGCCGAAATATTTGCGGCAACAAGCCAGCTCGCGGCCACGCTGGATGCACTGCCGGATCTGCTGTTTGAGCTTGGTCTGGACGGACACTATTACGACTGCCGTGCGACGCGCGCCGAACAGCTGGCAGCCCCGGCGGAAATCCTTATCGGCAATTCAGTGTATGACATGCTGCCCGTTGAAGCGGCAGATATCGTCATCTCGGCACTCAGGGAGGCGCATGCAACGGGACGATCTCACGGCAAACAAATCGAATTGCAAGTACCGCAAGGTCAGTTGTGGTTCGAACTGTCGGTTGCTGAAAAATCTGTCGGGAGCGGAATGTCCCCGCGATTCATCATGTTGTCGCGCGACATCACCGAACGCAAGCTTGCGCAGAAAAAACTGGACGAGTCGTACCGTGAACTTGAAAAACTCACCACCCGCCTGGAAGCGATCAGGGAAGGCGAACAACAGCGCATTGCGCGCGAGCTGCATGACGAGATGGGCAGCGTGCTGACCGCACTCAATATCAATGCCTCCCTGCTGGCAAGAAAGATTCCCGCTGAGATGGCGGGCCTCAGGGGCGATGTGGCTGAAATTAACAGACTGATCGCCACCGGCATCAGTGCCATGCGCCGCATCGTATTCGAGCTAAGGCCCACGTTGCTGGATCAAATCGGACTGGTATGTACCATTAAAAGCTATCTGCAACAATTCGAAAATAACACAAAAATCATCTGCAATCTTGAGTTTCCGGAAGCAGAACTGATACTGAACGGCAATCAATCCACTGCAATTTTCCGGATTATTCAGGAGACGCTGACCAATGTGTCAAAACACGCACAGGCAGACCGGGTCAGTATCAGTCTAAGCGTATTGAATGACTCGCTGATTCTGACCGTCAGTGATAACGGCAAAGGCTTCGATCCGGATGATCTGAGGGCCAACGCCTTCGGCCTGATCGGCATCCGGGAACGGGCTGTCATGTTGGGCGGAACCACCTCTATCACCAGTCTGGCGGGTCACGGCACCACGGTGCGTGTCACCTTGCCGGTGAATCCGTCCCTTTTCTGAGGCCCGCCTACAAAAGATCTTCCGCATACGGTCTGGCCGGGTACTGGAAAGCCACCGGCCCGTCAGGCTCTGCATGAATGAACTGATGAACGAACGGATCGGTGGACGCCTGCATCTGGGCAGCTTCGCCTTCGGCCACCACCACGCCTTCGTGGATGAAATATACATAATCGGCGATTTTGAGCGATTCCGACATGTCATAGGTCACCACCACCGAAGTGACGCCCAGCGCATCATTCAGTTTGCGGATCAGGTTGGCAATGATATTCAGGGAAATCGGATCAAGTCCTGCGAACGGCTCATCGTAAATAATCAGGGTCGGATCGAGCGCAATCGCGCGTGCTAACGCCACACGCCGTTCCATGCCGCCGGATAAATCCCTGGGCATTAAACCATGCGCATTGCGCAAGCCGACGGCCTGCAACTTCATCAGCACCAGATCATGGATCATCTCTTCGGACAGATCGGTATGTTCGCGCATCGGGAAGGCCAGATTGTCGTACACCGTCAAATCGCTGAACAGGCCGCTCACCTGAAACATCATGCCCATTTCGCGACGCATCGCGTACAACTCATCGTTGTCCAGTTTATGGATGACTTTTCCCAGTATTTTCACGCTGCCGCGATCGGGTTTGAGCTGCCCGCCAAAATGATGCAGCAAGGTGCTTTTGCCGCATCCGCTGACACCGAGTATCGCCACCACTTTGCCGCGCGGGATATTAAGATTGATGCCTTTGAGTATCTGCCGTTTGCCATAGGCAAAATGCAGGTTACTAACCTCGACCAGATTTTTTGCTGACTGCTTCAATATAGATCCTTTGTTGACGTTAAACGAAGGGTACTACATCAGCAGTGGATTTGAAACAACGCATTAAATTCGAACGGCCTGACGCTTCAACAGGAAAGCGTCAGGCCGTTCAGAATACCGTTAATAATCAAAGAACGACTTGAATGTTGGAGGCTTGTCTGCCCTTGGGGCCTTGTGCCACATCAAAGCTGATCTTCTGGCCTTCTTTCAGCGACTTGAAACCGTTGATATTGATCGCGGAAAAGTGTGCAAACAGGTCATCTCCGCCATCATCGGGAGAAATAAAACCAAAGCCTTTTTCATCGTTAAACCATTTGACGATACCTGTTGCCATGTAATGCTCCTATTGCGATTAAAATGAAATTTCTGACAGTCTACGACCTTGCATCCCCTCTTTCCCCATTGCCCCCCGGCAGGAGAAAGAGGCAAGGTATCGCTACGCGATGCTTACCGGGCTTGCCCCGTGCTGCAATGCCATATGAGCATGCAGCCTTAAATGTTGTGGTGAGACTCCCAATTTCATTCATCATGATTATTCTCCCTGGCTGGCGGCTTCAAAACAGTCATCGCGCCACAGGCACGCACCCTGATCGCACACCCCGGCACAGGCCGTGGCAAAACAATCGAAATTACCTTCATCCGACTGTATAAATTTAATCAGATCAATTTTTGAACGTTTTCCGGTGTGTATGCCATGCGATTTGGCTATCGTGCGCACCACTTCAAGTTTCATGTGTTCACTCCCAGGTTGATTGCCGGTACGATGAAAATAATGTATTAAATGTCTGGCTGTCATTAGCAAATGGCTTAAAAGATTGATATTGACTTCAACGTATCAGGCTACCCGTGCGCTGTTCAGCAGATACAGTTTCACGGTGCTGTCGACAGGTTTTTTCACGGCGACCGGTGCTGCAGCGAGTCCTTTTTTCAACATGGCCAGTTTGCCGCACAACGTCTGATTGCAGGATTCGAGCAAAACGATATGACGGGACAGGTGCTCGGTTCTGCAAGCGACATTTTTCTCAAGGTAATAACGGTGCTCCTTCAGCTCGGCGCGCAATTTCCTGTTCTCCCGCATCAGGTTTAAGGCATGCAGCATGGTGCTGCTTTTATTGTAATTTTTCATCATCCATCCCCTTGTCAGCAGTAACCAAACAGCCTTTTCAACGGGGATGATTATGCACAGATCACACCCGCCCGCACCATCGGCGGATGCTGATTTTTATATGCGAAAATACTGTGGGATGGTGAGGATTACCCTACTGAAAGGCAGGATTCAGGATTCAGGATTTGTATTACTCCGCAAACCGTAACAATCAGCTTGGAAACAAATCATGATCGATAGAATAGTTAATCAAATCAGCCATGTTGGCCATTTTCATTTTTACCATCAGGTTCAGTTTGTGCGTACTCACGGTCTTGTTGCTGATATTGAGCTGCCCGGCGATATCATTAACCCGTTTTCCCATCACCAGCAGGCTGAACACTTCAAATTCACGATTGGACAACAGTGCGTGGGGCGCACGCTGATCGGGCAGCAAGGTATCAAATGCCAGTTGCTCGGCCAGTGCCTGATCAATATATTTTCCGCCGCCTGCCACCCGACGTATGGCGTCCAGCAGCACTTCCGGGTCACTGTCCTTGGCAATGAATCCTGACGCACCTGCCTTGATCGCGCGGGAGGCGACCTGTGCATCGTTGTGCATGCTGAACACCAGGATCGGCAGATCCGGAAAAGCGTCCTTGACCCGACTGATCAGCGACGTACCGACCACACCCGGCATGGTCAAATCCAGCAGCAACAAATCAAAATCTGCCCGGCGTGACAATTTTTCCATGACCCCGGGGCCATCGACGGCATCCGCTTCGACCACAATGTCAGTGGACAGCGCAATGATTTTCTTAATTCCTTCGCGCACGATGGCATGATCATCGGCAATCAACAAGTTAATCATTTATTCTTCTCCCCGGTTTAACCCCTGATACTGGAATTTCAACAAAAACAACCGCACCCTGACCGGGTGCACTGGTAATTTCAACCTTGCCGCTAACGGCAAGCGCGCGTTCCCTCATACCCATCAGGCCGAACGATTTCACAGCAGGTACCGCATCAGGCTCAAAGCCAGTGCCATCATCGCGTATTTGTACCGTGACGTTTTCGCCGCGTTTGCCCAGAACGATTTCAACATGAGTCGCCTGAGCATAGCGCGTCACATTGGTCAGCGATTCCTGCACGATGCGAAATAACGTCAAAGTGCGTGCATCGTCGAGATCGTGCGGTTTGTCATTGACCTGCAAGCTGCATGAAATGGATGTTCTTGCGGCAAATTCATTGCTCAGCCAGGTCAGCGCGGAAACGATCCCCATATCCAGCGCCGGGGGATGCAAGTTGGCGGTCACATCGCGCGCACCCTGAATTGCCTTGTCCACCAGGTTCAGCATATCCTGAATCTTCGGCATCAGGACCGGGTTATCTGCCCCGAACTGGATGCGCAGCAGCGAAATATCCATACGCAGCGCCGTCAGAAGTTGCCCCAGTTCGTCATGCACTTCGCGTGCGATATGCCGGCGTTCGGCTTCACGCGATGCCGCACCCTGAGCCGCCAGTTCACGCAATAACATCTGGTACTCCCTGAGCTCGATCTCCGTTTTCTTACGCTCGGAGATGTCGTGCGTAATGCATTGCAGGTAGTGTTTTCCCCCTATCGAGATGGGTGCCCCCCGAATTCCGATATGAATAACCTTACCATCCGGTTTTTTAAACTTGAAATCATCCGCCCTGCACAAACCTGTTTTCATGACTTCAAAAAAAATATTTCTGGCCAGTTCGGCTTTGCCGGCCGGGCGCAATTCCCATATCCGGGTTTGCTTAAGCTGATCGAATGTCATGCCGGACTGGCGCATGAATTCCGGATTGAAATCAGCGATCATTCCTGTTTCGTCAATCAGCACAACACCATTGAGCGTACCTTCAAAAATGGCATGGAATTTTTCCTCTGACTCGCGCAAGCCTATTTCCGCCTGACGACGCGCGGTCACATCCCGAAATATGCCCAGAATGTAATTCTTGTTGTCGATCAAGACAATTGATGACTTGATATCGACGTAAAACACAGAACCATCGCGCCGCAGCACGGGTATATCGGCGGACATGTCCCTTTCGCCGCGCAGATGCATTCCAAAATCTTCGATGATCCAGGGCAAATCCTCCGGCAGGTGTATATCTGCTACGCCTAGCAGGGCAAGCTCTTCCAGGCTGTAACCCAGCATACGGCAGAGCGCAGGATTCCCATTTTCGAACCGCAGATTTTCCAGGTTCACCAGCAAAATACCGTCGAGCGCACCTTCATAAATAGCGCGAAGTTTTTCCTCTGACTCGCGCAAGCGTGTTTCCGTCTGACGGCGCGCGGTGTTGTCGGTGAGCGTGATGCGCACAGCCCTCACGTCACCATTCAAACAGCGGCTCTCGCATCTGGCATAAAACCGGCTGCCATCCTGGCGCTGCAGCCGCATTTCGCAACTGCCGGTACCTGCATGATTCAATAAGTTTAAAAAATTTTCCCGCCAGCGGTCGTGATCTTCGGGTGCGACAAACGTTAAAAATCTCTTATTAATCAATACACTATGCTCAATTCCAAGCAACTCGGCGCCGGTGTGATTGATTTCAACGATCATGCCGGACTGGTTGAGCGTGAGATAAGCGACCGGGGCAAAATCATACAAATCCAGATAGCGGTCGCGCGACTCTTCCAGTTCAAGCTGAGCCTCGCGCAACGTTTCATTCTGCATCTCAAGTTCGATCTGATGCACCTGAAGTTCGTGCAGCAATTCCTCTGCGGGGCGCACGAGCACGCCCTTATCAGGGTCACCGAGCTTCGCTTCTGCCGCTACACGCAACTTTTCCGGATTATTACTCACACGTTATTCCTGTTTTCAGTTTTCAGTTTGCCGTTTCCGCACGCCAGCGTCACTTCTCCTGCTCGAAGAAAATAACCCGGTTTCGCCCGGCCTCTTTCGCCCGATACATCGCCATATCGGCCCATTTGAGAATATCGTCGGCAGGCGTTTTATGATTAATGAACAACACCACACCGATGCTTGAAGTACAGTGATGCTCAATTTTCCCGGCATTATGCGATTGCAGATAATAAGCATCCGCCAGCGAAGCGCGAATCTTTTCCGCCACAAATTCTGCCTGAACGGCGGACGCTGCTTCTTCCACATCCAGCTCACCCAACAGCACCACAAATTCATCGCCGCCAAATCGCGCCACGGTATCCGTCTCGCGCAGACACCGCGTGATGCGGCGCGATGCCTCTACCAGCAGCAAATCCCCCACGTCATGACCGTACCTGTCATTGAGCGGCTTGAAGTTATCCAGATCGACAAACATCAGCGCACCATAATGATCGCTGCGTTTGGAAGCGGCCATGGCCTGATCCAGCCGGTCGTTCAACAGGCGCCGGTTAGGCAGCTGTGTCAGGGCATCGTAGAACGCCAGCTTGCGAATTTCTTCCTCGTTTTTGATGCGCTGGGTGATATCCGTCATCACGATGCGCACCTCATCCTCACGGCCCTCACGGCGCTGGCGCAGACAATCCATGCGCGCAAAAAAACGTGAACCATCGTCACGTTCGAGTTCCAGATCACAGACTTGTGGTTCATCGCTGTCCAGCACGTTCATAAAATGACGCAGCCAGCGGTCGTGATACGCCATTGTCACAAACGGCGTCAGACGGCTGTACAACAGTTTCCTGCGCTCCTGGCCTAGCAACGCGGCCCCGGTGAGGTTGATCTCAACGATCAACCCCGTCTCGCCCAGCGTGATATAACCGACCGGTGCAAAGTCATAGAAATCCATGTAGCGATCTCTGGATTTCTCCAACTCGAACTGGGCCTGACGCAAGTTTTCATTCTGAATTTCAAGCTCGATCTCATGCACCTGAAGCTCATGCAACAGCTCCTCCGCAGAACGCGTACAAGCCGTCTGCGGCCGGCGTGCAAGCATCGCCTCGGCGGCACGTCTCAATTGCTCAGCGTTTGGCTGATCGCTCATGCCTCTTCCATTGCCAGCAGAATCAACTCACTGGTGTCGTCGCGAATCCGGCGCGCATTGAGCAACAGTTTGCGATGACCGATGACAGGAAAATCGTGTTCCACCTCGAACCCCTCCATGGTCTGATTTTTCGGCAGGATATTTTCCAGCAGCTCGCGTAAATCCGGAATATCCCACTGATTATTGCCCAACTGGTAAATCTGCAGGCCCACGGTCGCATCCGGCGTGGTGTGAAAATACTGATAAAATCCGCGCCCGGCGGAAATCACTTTCAGCTCATCATTGAGCACGATCAACGGCCCGCGCACCGTATTGACGATCCCCTCAGCCAGTTCGTGCGCTTCATTCACCGCCTTCTGTGCCGCCACCCGCTGGGTGATATCGGTAAAGGTCATCACCACCCCGTCGATCACATTGTCCAGCGTGCGGTAAGGTTGAATGCGCGTCAGATAGCATGCCCCGTCCAGCGTATGCACCTCGCGCTCGAACGGCACCAGCGTATCGAGCACCGACTTCGCATCGTTGAGCAGATCGCCGTCACGGATATTCGATTTGATGTCGAACAGCGGCCGGCCCACATCGGTATCGACCAGCCGGTAAATTTTCACCGCATCGCGGGTGATGCGTTTGATGTGTAAACGGGTGTCGAGAAACAGCGTGCCGATGTTGATGTTATCGAGCAGGTTTTTCATGTCGTTCTGCATCACGGCCAGTTGTTCGATCTTGGCTTGCAGCTCGGCATTGACGGTGACCAGTTCTTCGTTGACCGATTGCAGCTCCTCTTTGGAAGTCTCCAGTTCCTCGTTGGTCGACTGCAACTCTTCGTTGGTAGATTGCAACTCCTCGTTGGTGGATTTTAGCTCTTCGTTGGACGCCTGCTGCTCCTCGATGGTCGCCTGCAGATTCTCTTTGTTATAAGCCAGTTCGCGTTCCAGCTCTTCGACACGCGCAAGTTCAGCCGCCACCGGCGCCTTGCGGCGACGGCCTGCGGTGCGCGCGACATCCTGAAAACTGATCAACAGCAGCTTTTGCCGGTTATCCGGGCCCGGCATCAGGCGCACGCTGACATTCACATAATTGAATTCGTCGTTGTTACTGACCGAAACTTCATGATTCAAGGTGTGAGTTTTGCCGGTCACCGCGCTGTGAATGGCATTGCGCAGATGCAACTGCAAGCCCTCGCGCGCCATATCGATGATATTGAGCGTCGATGGCCCCGGCGCCGGGCGCAGGTAACGGCCGGTGTCGCCATGCACATAGAGGATATTGCCCTTTTCATCGGTCACGACAGACGCCGGCGCATAAAATTGCAACAGCATGCGACGCGTCAGTTCAGCAAAGTTGGTATCCCGTGGCTTAACCGGCACTTCGTCGATCACTTTGGCATCGTTATTTCGCGTCCATACCAGAGAACCCGTCACCACCCGCTCCGTCGTCGTGATGCTGCCGGTCGCTTTGTACAATTTGAACTTGCGGTTGAGCGGCGTAAACAGTTCCGTAAAACTGCCAATGCTCTCGGAAGGCGAGAGAAACAGCACACCACCCGGTTTTAAGGCGTAGTGAAAAGCCGGCAGCAGGCGACTCTGTACTTCCGGCTCCAGATAAATCATCACATTGCGGCAACTGAGCAGGTCCAGCCGGGTGAAAGGCGGGTCCTTGATGATATTCTGGATCGCAAACACCACCACTTCGCGGATCGATTTTTTCACGCGGAAGCCGGCCTCTTCCTTGACAAAATAGCGGCGCAACCGTTCAGCACTCATGTCCTGTGCGATATTGGGCGGATAAAAACCGGCACGCGCCACCGCAATCGCATCGTCATCCAGATCGGTGGCAAACAGCAGCACTTTTCGTTCAAGATGCGCTTCTTCCATGTATTCGGTGAGCAAAATGGCAATGGAATACGCCTCTTCGCCGGTCGCGCAACCGGCCACCCAAACGCGAAACACGTAGTCCTCCGACTTATCCTTCAACATCTGCGGCAAAATTTCCGTCCTCAAAGCATCGAACGCCTCCGGATCGCGGAAGAAATTGGTCACATTTATCAGCAACTCCTTGAATAATTTAGATATTTCTGCAGGATGCTCCTTCAGATAGCGCGAATACACTTCAAGACTGTTAATGTCGTGCATCGCCATGCGTCGCTCGATGCGCCGTCCGATGGTGCTTTTCTTGTACTGGGAAAAATCGTGACCGGTGGCGCTGCGCAATTGCATCAGAATGCGGCTCATGCCACTCATGACTGCGGCGGGTACGGCCGGCGGATTATTCCGGGCAGACATGTCTGACATCAGGAATTCCGGCATTTTTTCAACCGGTAAAACCCTTGTGGCGTAGCCGGCAGCAATGGCACTGTCCGGCATGCCGTCGTATTTGGCAGTCACCGGGTCCTGTACCAGCGACACGCCGCCGGCACCCAGTATCGCGCGCAAGCCCAATGTACCGTCTGTGCCGGTACCGGACAAGATGATGCCGATCGCATTTTCGCCCTGATCTTCGGCCAGCGACCGCAAAAATGCGTCTATCGGCAGGCGCTGCCCGCGCGGTTGATCCGGCACAAAGAGCTGCAGCACGCCATGAAAAATCGCCATATCGCGGTTGGGCGGAATCACATACACGTGGTCGGGTTCAACCTTCATCTGATCCTGCACCTCAACCACCGGCATGGCGGTGCTGCGCTGCAATATTTCGGTGAGTATACTGGCGTGACTGGGGTCAAGATGGGATACCAGTACAAAAGCGATGCCGGACACCGGCGGCATACTCCGGAAAAACTGCTCGAAAGCTTCCAGTCCGCCGGCGGAAGCGCCCATGCCTGCAATCGAAAAGGCGTGAGTCGCCGATGGGGTTTGAGGGGTGTCAGTCTGATCAGCAACCACAGTCTGTCCTTTGTGGTGAATTTGGAGGGTGACACAAGATACAGGCATAACATACCCGGTGTCCATAAGGGAATTCCTACATTACGCCTTGATTACTATAACCCGCTCAGCACCCTGATATGCGCGACAGCGCTGCGCCCCAGTGCGCTTAAGGCATAACCGCCTTCCAGCACTGAAACGATGCGACGCGCAGCGTGCCGTGCCGCAAGGCTTTTGAGTTGTTCGCTCACCCAGACATAATCCGCCTCACGCAACGCCAGCCCGCCCATATCGTCTTCTTTATGTGCATCGAAACCTGCCGAAATCAGCAGCAATTGAGGTTGAAAGTCGTCTAAAGCGGGCAGCCAGTGCTGCGTGATTGCCGCACGAAAATCCTCGCCGCTGGCCCCGCCCGCCAGCGGCACGTTGATGATGTGGGAATTTTCACTGCCCACGCCGCAATAAGGGTAATACGGATGGCGGAAGGTCGAGCACAACATCACGCGCGGGTCATCGTGGAAAATATCCTCCGTGCCATTGCCGTGATGCACATCGAAGTCGGCAATCGCCACCCGCAGCAGCCCGTGATGTTCAAGCGCATGTGCGGCCGCCACCGCTACATTATTGAAGATGCAGAATCCTGCCGCACTGCTCCTGCCGGCATGATGCCCCGGGGGACGGATGTTGCAGAACGCATTCTCCGCCGCCCCGCTCATAACCAGATCAACGGCTTTGACGGCGGCTCCCGCCGCATGCAGCGCTGCATCCAGCGTATACGGATTCATCGCCGTGTCGCCATCCAGATACACCAGACCGCTTTGCGGCGATTGTGCGAATACGGATTCAATGTAAGCGTCGGTATGCACCCGCCGCAACTGTTCGCGGCTGACCTCTGGCGCATCATAGTGAGCCAGATAATGCATCAGTCCGGATGCGATCAGCTGATCCTCGATTGCGTGGATACGCGCCGGACACTCGGGATGATCCGCACCCATTTCATGTTTGAGACAGGCAGGATGTGTCAGATAAGCCGTTTGCATATAAAAACCCGTTTACAGTTTCCGGTTTAAAGCGCCCGGCGCACGACCTTGATGCTGTCGTCGTCCGCGCTGGTCGTCACTTCAAAGCCCATCCTGTCCATCAGATGCAGCATGTCGGCATTGTTTCTGAGCACTTCGCCTTCGATCACTTTCAACCCCTTGGCTTTTGCAGAATCCATCAGGGCGCCCATCAGGCGCTGCCCCAGCCCCTTGCCATGCATGCTATCCGCAATTGCCAGCGCAAACTCGCAACTCTCACCATCCGGATTGATCGCAAAGCGCGCCACGCCCAGTTCCACATCACGACCGTGTATTTCGGTCACCGCGATCAGCGCCATTTCGCGGCTGTAGTCGATCTGCGTGAAGCGCACCAGCATCGCCTGACTCAGTTCCTGCACACTGTTCATGAAACGGAAGAAACGCGACTGCTCCGACAAGTTGCGCACAAATTCCTGCACAATTTCAGCATCTTCCGGACGGATCGGGCGGATGGTGATGTCCATGCCGTCGGCCAGCTGCCAGTGATTGACCAGGTGCGTCGGATAAGGATAGATCGCCATGTGCGAATAACGATCCGCGCTGGGCTGCCTGAATTCCACCACCACGCGGGCGTCCGCAGCCAGCACGCCATTTTCATCCAGAATCAGCGGATTGATGTCCATTTCGGTCAACATCGGCAACTCGCAGACCATTTCGGAGACCCGCAGCAACACGGATTCAAGTGCATCGATGTTCGCCGGCGGCATGTGGCGGAATGCGCCCAGCAACTTCGATACATGGGTGCGGTTGATCAGATCGCGTGCCAGATAGGAATTGATCGGCGGCAAAGTCACCTGGGCGTCGCCCATCACTTCGACCATCGTGCCGCCCGCGCCGAAGGTAATCACGGGACCGAACACCGGATCGCAGATCACCCCCACCATCAACTCGCGACCATTGGGTTTGACGATCATCGGCTGGATGGAAATGCCATCCATGTGTGCGCCGGGGCGGTTGCGTTTGATATTATCAACGATCTCGTGATACGCCGCGCGTACCGCCTGCGCATTGCCCAGATTGAGCTTCACGCCGCCGGCATCGCTCTTGTGCGTGATGTCGCGCGAATTGACTTTCATCGCCACCGGGAAGCCCAGTTGCTGTGCGATCAGCAGCGCCTCGTTGGGCGATCTGGCGATCATGGTTTGCGCGACCGGAATATGGAAAGCCGCCAACACCGCCTTCGATTCCATTTCGCTCAACACGCGGCGTTTGTCCATCAACGCGCCTTCGATCACCATCCGCGCGCCCTCGACGTCCGGTGCCAGATGGTGGGACAAGGGTTCCGGCATTTGCATCAACATCTTCTGATTCTGATAATAATCAGATAGATAGGAGAACACTTCGACTGCGGGTTCCGGCGTGCGGAAGTTGGGTTTTTTGGAATGCGCGAACAACTTGCGCGATTCGGCGACTTGTATTTCACCCATCCAGCAGGTCAACAGCGGTTTATTGTATTTATTGGCCAGTTCAATCACGACTTCTGCGGCCGCCAGTGGTTTGGTCATCGCCTGCGGCGTCAGGATCGTCAGCACGCCGTCCACGTTCGGATCAATCAGACAGGCTTCAACCGCATGCTGGTAACGATCCGCCTGCGCATCGCCGATAATATCCACCGGATTGCCGTGCGACCAGTTGGGCGGCAACACTTCATTCAAACGGGTAATGGTCGCTTCCGACAATTCGGCCATCACCAGCCCCAGATCCGATGCGCGATCGGTCGCCATCACGCCGGGGCCGCCGCCATTGGTGACGATCGCCAGACGATTGCCGGACGGGTGAAAACCGCAAGACAAGGCCTTGGCCGCCGAGAACAGTTGCGTGACGGTCTCGACACGCACGACCCCTGCGCGACGCACGGCGGCATCGAACGCATCGTCTGAACCGACCAGCGACGCCGTATGCGACATGGCCGCTTTGGAACCCGCCTCGTGGCGACCGACCTTGATCAGGATCACCGGTTTGACGCGGGCGGCGGCACGCAGCGAACTCATGAAACGACGCGACTCGCGTATGCCTTCGATATACAACAGGATGCTTTGAGTTTGCGGGTCGGAGACCAGATAATCGAGCGTCTCGCCGAAATCCACGTCGGCGGAAGACCCCATCGACACCACGCTGGAAAAACCTACATCGTTGATCTGCGCCCAGTCCAGAATGGCGGTACACAACGCGCCGGACTGGGAAACCAGCGCCAGATTGCCGACATTTGCGCCGCCGTTGTTGAAGGTCGCGTTCAGTCCGATACCGGGGCGCATCACGCCCAGACAGTTGGGGCCGACCATGCGGATGCCGTAGCGTTTCGCGTTTTCCAGCACCCGGCGTTCCAGTTCGCGGCCTTCAGCGCCGATCTCGCCGAAACCGGCAGTGATGATGACCGCTGCCTTGACGCCGTGTTTGCCGCATTCCTCGATAATATCGGGCACCGTTTGCGGCGGTGTGGCAATCACCACCAGTTCGACCGAATCATCGATCTCGGCGATGGATGCGTAGGCACGGCAGCCCTGCACTTCTGCCGCCCTGGAATTGATCGGATAAAGCGCACCCTTGAATTCGCCCGCCAGCATGTTATGAAAGACGATCTGGCCGACGGAATCGACCCGGTCGCTCGCGCCGAACACGGCTACGGATTTAGGTGAGAAAAGCGATGTAAGATAATGTTTTGACATGATAATATTATAGTTTGTGATTGAGTTCCGGGATCTGACAAGCGATAACCGGGTGCAGAGAAATTCTATATGAGTAATATTGCAAAATTATTGGCAGCAGCCTGAACTGCTTCAATTATCCTCGCAGCGTATTGATACTTCCATCTCTTTTTGCAAGCTCATGCCATCTGATTCACTGGACTGTTCAAGGCATGTTGCCACTCAACGCAGTGCTGACGGGGCAGCCGCATCAGGCGAATGTTCCCAATGCCTATTTTTGGTAGTCTTGCCAAGGGCATAAAAATTGCTTATGCGGTGAAATTCATTTAGTCTTTAGCCTCAAATGAAGGAAAACCATGAGGATAATTTACAGACAACACGCGATCAAAAGAATGCATGAGCGTTGCATATCAGAGATAGAGGTTGAACAAGCGATCGAAAGCGGCAGAATCATAGAAGAATATCCAAATGACACGCCCTACCCTAGCGCATTGTTGTTAGGCCAAGCTGGTTATAAAGCCGTTCATGTTGTTTATGCCGATAGCATTGAAGAAAATCTGAGAATCATCATTACGGTGTACGAACCAAACCTGGAAATCTGGTTTGAAAACCTCAGGACAAGGAGATAAAAGATGAAGTGCCCAATTTGCAAACACGGAAACACGCATCACGGCGTTGCAAGCATTACACTTGAACGCGGCAATTCCACCATGATGTTTAAAAATGTACCGGCAGAAGTGTGCGAGAACTGCGGTGAGGCTTACCACAACTCAACCGTTACACGAACATTGCTTGAACAAGCCGATCAAGCGGCTCAACATGGCGTTGAACTTGATATAAGACGGTATGCCGCAGCTTAAGCAAACAGCCTGCTCTCATCAGCATTGATTGAAAGCTTGGCGAAAATGAGCGCCATGTATGGATAACCGTCAGCCTCTTTCCATGAAGCGCTCAAGGTGTGCCAGAAATGCGCGCGTCTTGGCGGGCAGATAGCGGCGCATCGGCATCACCGCCCAGGCCGGCACGGTGGGCAAGACCCAGTCCGGCAGCACACGCACCAGACGACCCAGACGTACATCGTTCGTCACGAAGCTGCACGGCAAGGCGGCGATGCCTGCGCCATCCAACAACAATTGCTGAATCAGATCGGGAGAATTGAGCGTGAGCCTGCCCGGCGGCACCCCCTGCCATTCGTCCCTGCCGTTCAGGAGTTGCCACGGAACGGCGCTGCCCCGGTCGGAGAGCAGGCGCACCGACGCATGACGTGCCAGATCATCGGGGTGAATCGGTGCCGGATGCAGCGCCAGATAGATCGGACTTGCGTACAGCGCAAAGTGTTGTTCGTCGATCTTGCGTGCGACCAGCGTGGCATCATCTGACAGTTCCCCCATGCGTATCGCCAGATCGTAGCGTTCTCCGATCAGATCGACGCGTCGGGACGACAAATCCAGATCGAGCTGTATCTCGGGAAATGCATCAATGAAAGTGGCGATGGCGCGCGAAAAATGCTGTCTGGCATAATCGCCCGGCATGGAAACGCGCAGGCGCCCGTGTGGCAGCGCTTCCTGACTGCGCACAAAATCCTGTGCGGCAGCGACCTCCTCGGCCACGCGCCGGCAATGATCGAGAAATTCAAGACCAAAATCGGTGAGCGTCAATCGCCTTGTAGTGCGAATCAGCAATCGCTGTCCCAGCGCGGCTTCCAGATTATTCAGGCGGCGCGATACGGTGGCTTTGGGCATCGCCAGATATTCGGCCGCACGCACCATGCTTTGCTGTTCCACGATGGTGGCGAACAGTATGTAATCGTCGGCGGAAAGGTTTGATTGTTCCATTTGTGGAACAGTCTATCCCGAATTAGCGGCTTTATCTAGTCTTTTGACTGCCCTATCATGCAGTCACTCAATCTTAAGTGAGATCATCATGAATAACCAGACTACCCAGTCCCGCAGCATCGAACAACTGGTCGAAGGCGTTTTGACCTCGGATGGCGCAGGCGTCAAGCTGACCCGCGTATTGAGCGGGAAACTGCAACAGCGCCTCGATCCCTTCCTGATGCTGGATGCGTTCGGCAGCGATGTCCCGGACGAGTACATCGCAGGATTTCCGGACCATCCGCATCGCGGTTTCGAGACGGTGACCTACATGCTGTCCGGTCGCATGCGTCACCGCGACAATGCCGGACACGAGGGGTTGCTGCAGAACGGCGATGTGCAATGGATGACCGCCGGGCGCGGCCTGATCCATTCGGAAATGCCCGAACAGGAACACGGCGTGATGGAAGGTTTTCAGCTTTGGCTCAACCTGCCCGCAAAATCCAAGATGAACGCGCCCTGGTATCAGGATTTTGCAAGCAGCGCGATCCCCGAACAGCTCACAGCGTCAGGCGTCACGGTGCGCGTCATCGCGGGTTCTTGCGACAGTATGACAGGCATCATCACCAGGGAGGACACAGAACCGCTGTATCTGGATATTCACCTGCCGGCAGGCGCCACATTTACCACCGCCCTGCCGGAAACGCATAACGCGTTCATCTACGTGTATCGCGGCGCTGTGAAAGTCGGCGAAACAATCGTAGATTCACGCCGCATGGGCATTTTGAGCAACACCGGCGATGGCGTGACGCTGAGCGCAACCGAAGATGCGCGCCTGATCCTGCTTGCCGGAAAACCGCTGAATGAACCCGTCGTGCAGTACGGGCCGTTCGTAATGAACACGCAGGAAGAAATCCATCAGGCACTGGACGATTACAGAAACGGACGGTTTATTTAAAATGAACACCCAACGTTACACCAGGACTGCAATCGTGCTGCACTGGCTGATGGCGCTGCTGTTTTTCGCGGTATTGCCGTTAGGTCTTTACATGGCAGACTTAAAGCTGTCGCCGACTAAATTACAGCTCTACAGTTACCACAAATGGATGGGCATCACGATCCTGCTGCTGGCCGTACTGCGCATTTTGTGGCGTATCACGCACAGGCCGCCCGCCCTGACGATGCCGCGCTGGCAGCAAATCGCAAGCGCTACAGTACATGCAGCGTTATACGTATTGTTCCTTGCGATCCCCGTGTCCGGCTGGCTGATGAGTTCGGCAAAAGGTTTTCAGACGGTGTTGTTCGGCGTATTGCCGCTGCCTGATTTAATCAATAAAAACAAGGAATTGGGTCACACTCTTGGCTCAGTGCATGAAATATTGAGTTACACCCTGTCGTTGCTTGTTGTGCTTCACATTGCCGCAGCCCTCAAACATCAGTTTATCGACAAGGACGACCTGCTGTCACGCATGTTGCCGGGCAAATCATTAAAAGGAAATCTGCCATGAATCGTATTTTAAAAACTGTTTTGCTGCTGCTCTGCACAGCGCAGGTAGAGGCGCTGGAGTTTAACCAGCTACAGCCGGCCCAGAGCGCGCTGAGTTTTGGCTACCGGCAAATGGGCGTGGCGATGGACGGCAAATTCAACAAGTTTACGGCGCAGATTTCCTTTGACCCGGCGAAACTTGCCAGCGCTCAGGCGCGCATCGACGTGAGTCTTGCCAGCATCGATACAGGCTCTGCCGATGCCGACGAAGAAGTCGCAGGTCGTCTCTGGTTTAATGCCAAAACTTATCCGCTGGCCAGTTTCGTGTCCACCGGCGTCAAGCAGCTTGCCGGCAACCGCTATCAGGCCACCGGAAAGCTCACCATCAAGGGCAAAACGCTGGATATCGTGGCCCCCGTCACGTTTCAGTCCGACGGACTGAAGGGCAGTTTCGACGGTAGTTTCAATATCAAACGTCTGTCCTATGGCATCGGAACCGGCGAATGGGCGGACTTGTCTACCGTCGCCGATGACATTCAGATTGTGTTTCACCTCGTTGTAAATGCAGCACCTGTTAAAAAATAGTTTCACCTCCCTCAACGACTTAAGGAAAAATCATGAAAAAAATCATTGCATTAGCTATCACAGCATCATTTTCAGCCGCAGTTTTTGCCGCACCGGAAACGTACGTGATTGACAGCAACCATTCCATGCCGCGTTTCGAGTACAGCCATTTCGGCTATTCCGTTCAGCAAAGCCGGTTTGATTCCGCCAAAGGCACTATCACCATTGATCGTGCCGCTAAAACAGGTTCTGTAGATGTCACGATTGACGCAAAATCAGTCAACACAGGATCAAGCGTATTCAACGGCCACATTCAGGGTGAAGATTTCTTTAACACTGAAAAATATCCGACCATCACTTACAAATCTGACAAACTGAAATTTGACGGCGACAAACTGGTTGCCGTGGAAGGCAACCTGACCATCAAGGGTGTAACCAAACCCGTTACGCTGACCGTGAACTCCACCCTGTGCATGCCTCACCCGATGGTCAAGAAGGATGCTTGCGGCGCCACTGCAACAGCCAAGGTTAAGCGTTCTGATTTCAATATGGGCAAAAATGCACCTTATGTCAGCGACGAAGTCACCCTGACAATTCCGGTAGAATCGATCAAGCAATAATTTAAAACAACTTTTCTCCACGAAACACACGAAAATTACGAACAGAATCAAAATACTATGAAAAATAACTGCTTTGTATTTTTTTCGTGACTTTGCGAGTTATCGCCCACCGGGCGTTATACCTGCGAGAACCATTTCGTGGACAGACTGTTTTTAAATCAACAAAGGAGCATCAAATGACCACACCTCTGTTCACCCCGGTCAGCTTAGGCAAGCTGCAATTGAAAAACCGCATCGCGATGGCACCGATGACGCGCTGCCGTGCAACCGGTTCCGTACCGAACGCATTGATGGAAGAATATTACCGCATGCGTGCGGGTTGCGGACTCATCATCGCAGAAGGCACTTCACCGTCTGCAAACGGGCTGGGATACGCACGCCAGCCCGGCCTGTTTTCCGATGCGCAGGTTCAAGGCTGGCAGCACGTAACCAATGGCATACACCAGGCAGGCGGCAAGGTATTTGTGCAACTGATGCACACCGGACGCGTCAGCCATCCGGCGAACATGCAGCCGGGCACAAAAGTTCTCGCCCCGTCACCACTGGCCGCCCCCGGCGAAATGTGGACGGATACCAGCGGCATGCAGCCCTACCCCGTTCCTGCCGAGATGACTGAAGCCGAGATTGCACAGGCCATTGGCGAATATGCGCAAGCCGCAAAAAACGCCATCGAAGCCGGCTTCGACGGCATCGAACTGCATGCCGCGAACGGCTATCTGATCGACCAGTTCCTCAACACGGCCACCAACCAGCGCACCGACGCCTGGGGCGGCAGCATCGCAAACCGCATTCGCTTCGCGGTTGAAATTGCCAAAGCCACTGCTGCTGCGATTGGTGCCGACCGCATCGGCATGCGCATCTCGCCTTACGGCGTATTCAACGGCACGGCAGCCGACCCGGAAATGGATGCGATGTATGAACGGCTTATCGCAGAACTGAACAGTATCGGTCTGGTGTACATCCATATCGTCGATCACAGCGCGATGGGTGCGCCTATCGTTAGTCCGACCTTGAAAGCGGCGATACGCGCTTCGTTCAAAGGCAGTTACATCCTGTCCGGCGGTTACGATCTGGCGCGCGCGAATGCGGACCTTGAAGCAGATCTTGGCGATCTGGTCGCATTTGGCCGTCCGTTTATCTCCAACCCGGATCTGGTGGACAAACTGCAAAATGACAGTGAGTTGACGCCAGCCGATTTCAACACCTTCTACACCCCGGGTGAAAAGGGCTATACGGACTACTAAAAGTCAGGAGTCAAAAAAATCCCCGGCCTGACCGGGGATTTTTACTTCATGCCGCTATTTTTTGAGCAGTTCAGGCGAGCTGGTGCCTGCCACCTTGAATTGCCCTATATCAAATTAACCTCGTCTATTTGAACAAGGCTTCAAACTCGTTCAGCGGGACCGGCTTGCTGAACAGATAACCCTGAAAACTGACACAGCCGGATTGTTGCAACAATTGCAACTGCTCTCTTGTTTCCACTCCTTCAGCGATCACATCCATCTCGAAGTTCACCCCCAGATCCACGATGGTCTTGACCATCACCAGATCGGTCTTGTCGGTCATGATGTCGCGCACGAACGACTGATCGATCTTGATCTGATCCAGCGGCAGCCGCTTCAGGTAGGACAACGAGGAATAGCCGGTGCCGAAGTCGTCCATCGAAAAACTCACGCCAAAGGCTTTCAAGGCTTTCATCTTGGCAATCGTGTCTTCGACATTGTCCAGCACCAGACTTTCTGTAAGTTCCAGCTTGAGCAAAGCAGGCTTGATGCCATGACTCAAGACAGCATTCTGTACCTGGGCGACAAAGTCGGCCAGACGAAATTGTTTGGCGCTGACATTCACCGCAATCACCAGATCGCACATCGAAATCCGGTCTGTCCACAGCGCTATCTGTGCGCAGACCGTATCCAGCACCCACTCGCCTATCGGTACGATCAATCCGGTTTCTTCAGCCAAAGGAATGAATTGCGCAGGCGAGACCTGTCCAAGCTTAGGATGCTGCCAGCGCAACAACACCTCGGCGCCCAGCGGTATGCCATCGGCATTCACCTGCAACTGATAAAACAGACGGAATTGCTGTTGCGCCAGCGCAATGTGCAAATCCGCCTCCAGCCCCGCACGCGTCTCAATCGCCGTTTGCATCAGCGGGTCGAAGAAACGAATCGCGTTACGCCCGGCATCCTTGGCGTGATACATCGCCATATCCGTCCATTTGAGCAACTGTTCAATACTATCCTGATGATCGCAGAACACCGTAACCCCGATGCTGGATGAGCAGTGATGCGAGATGACGTCATCATCGTCTCTCCTGAGCAGATAAGGCTGTGAGAGTGCGACGCGTATCTTTTCCGCCACGCCGTCCGCCTGTCTCACCGCCTCGTTCAGATTCTCCGACAAGCCCTCCAGCATCACCACGAATTCATCGCCGCCGAATCGCGCCGCGCTGTCCTGTTCGCGTATACAGTGCAGAATGCGGCTTGCCACCTCCACCAGCAGCTGATCGCCGACATCGTGGCCGTGCAGATCGTTGAGCACCTTGAAATGATCCAGATCCAGGAACATCAGCGCGCTGTGGCTGCGATTGCGTGTGCAGGTAGCCAGCGCCTTGTCCAGCCGGTCGATCAGCAGACGACGGTTAGGCAGTTTGGTCAGCGGATCATAAAACGCCAGATCATGCATCTGCGCTTCCAGCCGGCTACGCTCGGTGATGTCGTGAATAATGGAAAACAGCAGCGAGCGGCCCCCCACTTCGACCGGCGAAGAATGCACTTCGACCGTGCGCACTTCACCCGAGGCGATCCGGTGCGGAAAAATGAAGTAATTGCGTTTTTGCAGCTGTGCCATTTTCCGGCTCTGAGCGATCTCTTGCGGCGACAGCGCATTGATCTCAGAGATACTCATGGCTTGCATCTGTTCGATGCTGTAGCCGTAAAATTCCGCTGCGGCCTGGTTGGCATTGACCAGATCGCCGCTGACCGGTTCGATCAGCAACATCGGCGATGCGTGATGCTCGAACATCTGGCGGAAACGCGCCTCGCTATGCTGCAAAGCCAGTTCAGTCTGTTTGAGCCCGGTGATGTCGTAAAACCATCCCAGCACCGCATCCTGACCTTCGAAACGGAAGGAAAAATAGGAAGCCAGCGCCCATTTAATTCCCTGCACAGGGATCACCAGCTCGACCAGTTTGTCAGTGATTACGCCGCCCTCGCCCAGTTGCCGGACCGTCTCGTCATAGCCGGCAGGATCCGCATAATAGCTGCGCGGATCCAACGTCCCGGTACTGTCCGGGTCGGCATTGACCAATTCAAAATAGCGTTGGTTGGCAAACACCACCCGGCGCCCGCCTCCGTCGGCAATTCTCACCGCAATCGGGCTCGATTCGAGCATGGAACGGAAACGCGCCTCGCTTTGCTGCAATTCCTTCGTGCGCACAGCCACTTTTTCTTCCAAATTCGCATTGGCCTGCTGCAATTCATCATCCAGCCGCTCACGCTCGTGATAACTGTGCTGCAAGTGCCGGTTGGTACGCGCCAGATAGATGGCCATCGCCAGCATGCCTAACAATAACACCAGACCGCCACCGATCAGTTCAAACACATATTTGCGCGTCACATCCCGAAAACTGAATTCATGCGCACGCTCCGGGTTCACTTTCAGGCGTTGCATCATGGCTTCGATGGCAGCGTAATTGCCCGGCGGAGAAAAGCCGAAATAATTGCCCTGTTGTGCGGCGCGGTCCTGCGGCCCAATATTGAGCAACGCGAGCGTCACCTGTTTCACCATTTCGTCTGGCACATTCGTCATAGCCGCAAACGGCCATTCCGGGTAGAGGTCGGTGGAGAGCAACTGAGGAAAATAATTTGCCGGCTGGCGATTGAGCACTTTGAACTGGTCCAGATGAATTTTGCCCTCGCGCGCCATGTTCTCAAGTATCCCGGTGCGCACAAAACCAGCATCGGCACGACCGCTCAATACCTCCAGCACCGCCTTGTCCTGTGGCATTCCGGTAAACTGCACTCGTGCGATATCGCCTATCGCGATACCCTGTTTGTAGAGCGACCAGCGTTGCATCAGATAACCGCCAAGCGATTGTTCGGCAGGCGAGGCGATGACCTTGCCGCGCAGGTCTTTCAGGGTATCGATATCGTTACGATCGGCGCGCGTCAGAATCACCCCGCCAAATACGGTCACCGGACGACCTTCGGCAAGCGGCATCAGCGTGACGATCGCCGACAAGCCGTGATCGGCACGGATGCTTACGTAATGCTCAGGATTAGTCAGGACGAATTCAAACTCATTGCGATTGATCGCCAGATCGAGTTCCTGGTAATACATCGGCACAATACTGAAATGAACGCCCGGCACAGCCCCGTTCAGGTAATCGGCTGTCGGCTGCCATTGCCGCCGGGTCTGTTCCAGCGGCCTGAACGACAGCACGCCGATATGCATCTCCTTGTCAGCGGCCTCTGCACAGGACATTGCCGCCATCAAAAAAACAGCCGTCAAAATACCGATGATGAAGTAGAACCTGTTTTTCACAAATTTTCCCGGCGCGACTTTCCAGTGCTGCATTTTAACGTTTGCGAGTGCACTCCGACTATATCAGCGATCGCGACGCAGTTTCTCAAGCTTCGCCTTCAATTCAGGCAGGATAGCCGCAACCGCCTTTTCGCCTTCCAGGATGGCCAGATGCCGGTCATCCAGATTGCCTTGCGCGATCTCTTTGGTGACGGGACGGATCACGACATCGGCGTTAAGCAGTTCATAGCGGTTGATGGTCTGACTCATGATATCGAAGGTTTGCATCAGCACATCGACCGTGGTTTCCGTCTTGTTATTTTGCGGCAAATTGGAGATATTGACGGCAATTACAAAGTCCGCTCCCAGCGCACGCGCCTCGGAAACCGGCACCGGTTTGATCAGACCGCCATCCACATAGCTGCGTCCGTTGATAACGACGGGCTGGAACACCCCCGGCACGGCACAGGACGCGCTGACCGCCAGGCCGGTATTACCGGCACGAAAGACAATCTTTTCGCCGCTGGCAAGATCAGTTGCAACCACCGCAAAGGTACGACGCAGTTTATCCAGCGGCACCTGCTTGACAGCCTGATTGATGAAAGTCTGCAGCGGTTTTCCGGTGAACAGGCCCCGATTGGGCCACGACCAGTCAATCACCCGCTCCTCTTTCATCGGAATGGACATTTCCTGCAACTGAAACCCGGTGTAGCCCGCCGCATACAGCGCACCGATAGCCGAACCGACACTGGTGCCGACGATAATATCGGGGTAGATACCCTGCGCTTCCAAAGCCTTGATGACGCCGACATGGGCAAAGCCGCGCGTCCCGCCTCCGCCCAGCACCAGCGCAATTTTAGGCGCCGGACGTGCAATTACAGGCGTGGCTGGTACGGTTACGGTATTGCAAGCGGTCAGCAATAAAGCCAGCAACGGCAAAACTAACCAGTAATATAATCGTTTCATGCGATTGAGTATATGCGTTAGAGGCCTGCTCAGATCAGTCTTCCGCATCAGGCTGAACGGGTTTGCGGCGCATGAATAACGCCGGAATCTGACCGGATGGTTTACTCGTCTGAACCACAGGCGGTGTTTCGATCATCTTGCCGGGAGTTGGTTCGTAAGGCTTATTGAACCAGGCATCATGAACCGGCCTTTTAGAGACAGGCGCATGCGGCGCCCGGATGTGCACATGATGCTCAGGGCGGGATTCGGCACGCGGCGCAGGCGATTTTGCTTTCACCGGTGGTTCAACCCGTTGAATCTGGCACTTGATCAGTTTTTCGATTTCAACCAGATATTTTGCTTCATCGGGGGATACCAGCGAAATCGCGATACCGGATGCACCGGCCCTGCCCGTTCTGCCGATACGGTGCACGTAATCTTCCGCCGCACTGGGGATTTCGTAGTTGATCACCATCGGCAGATGATCGATATCCAGTCCGCGCGCGGCCACATCGGTCGCGATCAGCACGGTGACTTTTCCCGACTTGAAGGCATCGAGCGCCTGCATGCGTTCGAGTTGGCTCTTGTCGCCATGAATGGCATCTGCAGCAAAGCCTTCCCGGTGCAACTGGCGCGCGATGCGGCTGGCGGTCAGTTTGGTTTTGGTAAACACCAGCACCTGTTTTGCATCGCTGCCGCGCAACAGATGCGCCAGCAGGTCATGTTTTTCATCATGCCCGACCAGATAGACCTGCTGAGTGACATTTTCGGCGGTGGCATTGCTGCGCGCGACTTCGATCAGCTTCGGATTGACCAGAAATTCAGACGATAACTTCTTGATTTCACTTGAAAATGTTGCAGAGAACATCAGGTTTTGACGCTGTTTTGGCAGCAAGGCCAGAATGCGTTTCAAATCCGGCATGAAGCCCATATCCAGCATGCGATCCGCTTCATCGAGTACCAGCATCTGCACCTGATTCAGCTGTACGGTTTTCTGCTCGATGTGATCCAGCAGGCGACCGGGTGTCGCCACCAGTATCTCCACGCCGGTTCTCAAATGGGGCGTCTGCGTCCTGATATCGACCCCGCCGAACACCACCAGCGATTTTAAGTGGCTGTGTTTCGCATAGGCTTTCACACTGGCTTCAACCTGAATCGCCAACTCGCGGGTGGGCACCAGAATCAGTGCACGTACCGGATGGCGCGCAGGAGAAGGACTCGGGGTCGCGAACGGCATCAATTTTTGTAGCATCGGCAAGGCAAAAGCCGCCGTCTTGCCGGTCCCCGTTTGCGCACCCGCCATCAGATCGCATCCTTCCAGCACCATCGGGATGGCCTGTGCCTGTATCGGGGTCGGGGTGGTATAACCGGATTCGGTAAGCGCTTTTAAGATTTCAGGCGCCAGATTCAAGTCTGCAAAATTATTCAATATGTTATCTCTTTACGGTAATCAGGGCGGGCAGCAAAACTGCTGCATTATACGCCCATTGCAAAAAACCTTAGAATAGCTATTCGTCCACGAAAGACACGAAATTCACGAAACAAATCACTTTGCGGACAAATTTCTTTATGCACGCCCTGTTCAAATCGTGAAGCGAAAATTCTTTTCCCGGAATAAACTGATACAGGCATTCACGACCACCGGGTCGAACAGAATGCCTTTATTATGTTCGATTTCGTCCAACGCCGCATCAAGCCCCAGCGCAGGCCGATAAGGCCGGTGCGAGACCATCGACTCCACCACGTCGGCCACGGCCACGATCCTGGATTCCAGCAGGATTTGTTCAGCGCGAAGCCCCCGCGGGTAACCCGAACCATCCAGTCGTTCGTGGTGTTGCAACACGATTTGCGCAATCGACCAGGGGAATTCGATGTTTTTCAGGATATCGAAACCGTTCTGCGAGTGTTCCTTGATCAGTCTAAACTCCAGGTCGGTAAGTTTACCCGGTTTGCTCAGAATTTCGGCCGGCACCCGGATCTTGCCGACATCATGCACCACACTGGCCAGATGAATTCCCTCAATTTGCTCTTCAGGCAGGCGCAATTCCCGGGCAATGGCAATGGCCAACTGGGCGACGCGGCGCTGATGTCCTGCAGTATAGGGATCGCGCATTTCGACAATCGCGGCCAGCGCAGCAATGGATTCGAGCAGGCTGGTTCGCAGTTTTTTTTCACTTTCCCGAAGCGCAATGGTGCGCTCATCGACCAGATCCTCCAGATGATGACGCAAACGGTTCAGTTCCAGATGCGTACGCACGCGCGCCAACAACTCGTCACGCTGATAGGGCTTGGTGACAAAATCCACCGCACCCAGTTCGAACCCCTGCAGTTTTTCCTCAGTCTCGGTTGCGGCACTGACAAAGATCACCGGCACATCAGAGGTTTCAGGCAGCAACTTGAGACAGCGGCACACTTCATAGCCATCCATCCCGGGCATGCGTATGTCGAGCAACACCAGATCGGGCGGATTGACTGCCGCCGCGCGCAAGGCCAACTCGCCGCTGATCGCAGAGCGCACTTCATAGCCTTCTGTCTTCAGAATGTCCGTCAAAAGCCGCAACGAGGCTGGCGTATCATCGACTGCGAGTATCTTGCCTGTCATGTCATATTTCCAGTGAATCCGCCTGCAACGCCTTCAGAATGGCCGGATAATCAAAATTAGTCGCCAGATGTTTCAGTATCTTGTTCAGTTTCACATCATTGACCTGATCGATGGCGGTCTCGATGCGGTTGATTTCCAGACTTTCCAACGCCGCGCGGAGTTCATCCCGCAACGCCTGTGACAGCACCGAGAGCATTTTTTCAGTCAGCATCACTTCTTCCGAAATATCTTCCCCGTCCAGTTCACTGGCATAAGTATATTGCACGCCCAATTGTCGTGCGAGACATTCATATATTTCGTTAAAACGGTACGGCTTGCGCACGAACTCGTCCATGCCCGCCGCCAGCATTTCGTCGCGTTGCTCCATAAAGGCCGATGCGGTGACCGCAACGATCTTCACATCAGCGCCTCCCGGCAATTCGCGGATGCGCCGGGTCGCCTCGATACCATCCATCACCGGCATGCGCCTGTCCATCCAGACCAGGTGCGGATGCCAGCTCTGGAAAAGCGCCACCCCAAGCTGTCCGTTTTCCGCCACCTTAACCCCAAGCCCCACTTGCGTCATCAACCTGGTGAGCAGCAACTGGTTCTCCAGCTGGTCTTCGACAATCAGGATCCGGTATTCGGGTTGACCTGCCGCCAGCCCGGTTATCTCGCCCTTCAGCACTTTTTCCGGTCTGGACACGTCCCATGCATCGACCTTTTCCACCGGCAACTCTATCCGAAAAGTTGAGCCTTCCCCAGGCTCACTCTCGACACGGATGGTTCCGCCCATCAGTTGCACGAACTGCCGGGTGATCGTCAGGCCAAGGCCAGTGCCCTTCTGTGCCGACAGCTCGCCCACCTGCACAAACGGCTCGAAAATACGCAGCTGGTCTGCAGGTTTGATACCGATACCGGAGTCCTCAACCTCGATCAGCAGCCGTGTGTTATCCGGCTTCATACCAAAACGCATGGTAATCCCGCCATGCGGGGTAAATTTCACCGCGTTACCGACCAGATTGATCAGCACCTGGCGCAGGCGCGCCTCGTCGCCCCGGATATAACGCGGAAATTCGGAGGACTGGTCAACCAGCAGTTGCAAGCCTTTTTCGCGGGCGCGTACCGCCATCATGTCGCTCACGTCCCTCACCAGTGCACCCAGATCAATCGGCTCATGCTCAACCTGCACACGGCCCGCCTCTATCTTGGCCATTTCCAGCACATCGTTGATCAGGTTCAGCAGATGTTCGCCGCTGCGGTTGATGATATCGAGATTTTCGCGCTGTTCCTGTGATAACGATTCAGCACGGCGCATCAAATTGGAAAAACCGAGGATCGCGTTCATCGGCGTACGCAACTCATGGCTCATACTCGACAGGAATACACTCTTGGCACGGTTGGCCGCTTCCGCCGCATCGCGCGCCAGCACCAGATCAACCGTGCGCTGCTGTACTTCTTCTTCCAGATGATCCTTATACCGCCTTAACTCCGCTTCCGCCTGTTTCTGCACGGTCACATCCCGTGCAGCAGCAAAAACCCCGAGAACGGTTCCGGCTGCGTTCTTGTAGAGCGAGGCGTTGTACAGAACGTCAGTCAAGCTGCCGTCCTTGCAGTCCCGATCAGCTCCTCGCGGCGCACCCCCGTCACCTTGATGCTCCCCTCGTTCACATCGGTAATCTTGCCTTCGGCACTGATCGTCACCAGAGGATCCAGACTTGCTTCAATCAGACTGCGAGCGTATTGAGAGGCAGTCTGAAAACGCGCCTCACTTTCGATTTTGGATTTTTCCTCGGCCTCTTTCGCGTCCAGCATCTTGTAGATATGACGCGCCAGCACGCCGACTTCATCCAGCCGTTCACTATCCTCGCGTCCGAATGCCCGGCCATGTTCCGCATCATCGGCCACTTTCAACAGACGCCCAAGGCCGCTGGTCAGTCCGCGCGCCAGACGGGTGGCGATAAATATCATCATCAGCACCAGCAAACCGGCAATGGCAAGACCGGCGGCGGCAATCTCGCGCAAATTGGCATTCGCCTTATCACGCGTCAGCACAACCCGAACCCAGCCGACCGGTCGGACGCCTGTCACAACCGGCACAGCCACATCAATCAGATCGGACTCATCCTGAAGAATTTGCGGATGGGCAGACAGACCCGGCAAGCGCTGACTGATCGCATCGCTGAAATATCGGTTGATATATTCTGATTTGGTGGAGGCCAGCACCTCCCCCTGAGGGGAGAGCACCACGACAAATTTGATATCGGTGACATCCGATGCGCCTTCCACCACTTCCTGCAAACCGACCAGATCGTTT
>JAPLQK010000045.1 GCA_026399735.1 Pseudomonadota bacterium | reverse complement strand
CGGGTGGAAATGATGAGCGCAAACGGGAAACCAATGAGCAGCCAGGCCCAGGAAAAGGGCGGCAGCGCAGCCTGCTGTTGCAGCAGCCACACGCCGAGGGTGAAGAATAGAGTGAAGAGAACCATGCATGTAGCGTAGCGCGCGGCTAGAATGCCGTCATGCGAAAATTTTTACACCAGTTGCTGCCGCATCACGAATCGGTAAAAAATAACCGCTGGCTCAGGCCGTTTGGCAGTTGGTTGCAGCAGCCGAATCTTTGGCATCTGCATCGTCGCTCTGTCGCCGGCGGCGTGGCGGTCGGCCTGTTTTGCGGATTGATTCCGGGGCCGCTGCAGATGATAGGCGCAGCGGTGCTGGCTGTGCTGTTTCGCGTCAATTTGCCGGTTGCGCTGTTCGTCACGTTGTACACCAATCCGTTTACGATTGTGCCGCTGTATCTGCTGGCCTATCAACTAGGCAGTTGGGTGGCTGGCGCGCCAACGGGTTTATTGGTTGCGCAACCGGCCTTCCCGGTACTGCACTGGCAAGGCTGGTGGGGTGAATTGTGGGGCTGGCTGGCGCAGCTTGGCAAGCCGCTGCTGATCGGACTGCCATTGCTGGCGCTGATATTGGCTATTGCAGGCTATGTTTTCGTACGAGTTGCCTGGCGAGTCGCCGTGATCTTGAAATGGCGCGCCAGGCGGCGGCCGGTCTCAGAACCGTAATTATTTGGTCTGGAAAACATACACGCCGTCCCAGTCTGCCGGTGGCGGGTTCGCCCGGAAGTGAGCCACGCGTTCGGCATAAATTTCATACAGTTTGCAGTCGGGCGACTTTTGTTGAAGATTTTTCAGCAGCATTTCGGCCTGATCCCAATCCTGCACGAGATAGCGGCTGCGCATTTCGTGGAACAATCCGACTTCATCCTGCATCGTCTTGTCGGTTTCAGCGATCAGACCGATCGGCTGGTAAATCGCCACCGGCTGGTCTTTGCCTTTGACGCGTACATGATCCAGCTCGCGATAGACGAAGTCCGTCACGGCATCTTTGGTATGTGGACCTACGATGATGCCCACGCCATATTGCTTGGTGATGCCTTCCAGACGGGATGCCAGATTCACTTCGTCGCCCATCACCGTGTAGGCGACGCGCACCTCGGAACCCATGTTGCCGACACTGACGCGCCCGGTATTGATGCCCACCCCGACGTGAATTTCCGGCCAGCCGCGCGCCTTAAAATGGGGTTGCAATGCGGCCAGCGTGGCCTGCATTTCGATGCCTGCCAGCAGCGCGTCGCGTGCATGATGCGTGTCCGGCAAGGGCGCCCCCCAGAATGCCATGATGCAGTCGCCCATGTATTTGTCGATCGTGCCGCCGAGCTGAAGGATGATGTCTGTCATCGGCGTGAGAAAGCTATTCATGAAATGGGTGAGCTCCTCAGGCGTAAATTTTTCAGCGATTCCGGTGAAGTTGCGGATATCCATAAAAAGGAAGGTCATCGGGCGCATTTCGCCGCCGAGCTTCAGTTGCCCGGGGTTCTTGGCAAGCCGTTCGACGAGCGCGGGGGAAAGATAACGGCCGAAGGCGCCCCGGATCTGGC
>JAPLQK010000081.1 GCA_026399735.1 Pseudomonadota bacterium | reverse complement strand
GGGGGCTGTGCGGGGTGACAAGCGGCAAATCGCCGGTTTGCGAGAAATCCCAACGCCGGGAATAGCGCTGGTGCCGGTCGGCATCAAGGTTATCGGTGCTCATCGTCAAGGGGAATCACTGACGCTTGACCAGCCAAGCAGTTTTTTGGCGATCTCGCATATTATTGGCCGAATGCTGGAAAAATCTCCTTTTGATGGGGGGCAGTTTTCGCCATCGATCTATACCGTGGATTTACCCGTTACCTCATTTGTGGCACAAAATGAAAATACCACCGTGGCCGAGTTCAACGGGCAGTATTTTATTAGCCGTGGCAATGGAAAGTTGGATGCTTACAGCGAATTTAATAAGCCCTGATTTTGCCTGAAACACGGGACTCAAAACGTCCTGCGCTGACTGTTTTGAGTGGTCGATAAGCGCATAAGCTGTCAAATAGCCTGTGTTGTGTCATAATCGCGCGCTCTATAAAACCGTGTATCAGTCAGGCAAAATATAATGAGCGCACAAACCCTTTACGACAAACTCTGGAATTCTCACGTGGTGCGTCAGGATGCGGACGGCACGGCATTGATTTACATCGACCGTCAACTGGTTCATGAAGTGACCAGCCCGCAAGCCTTCGAAGGCTTGAGGCTGGCTAAACGCCGTCCATGGCGTATCGCCTCGATGCTGGCGGTGCCGGATCACAATGTCCCGACGACCAACCGTGCCGCAGGCATTTCCGATCCCATATCGCGCATTCAGGTCGAGACGCTGGATGCGAATTGCGCCGAATTCGGCATCACCGAATTCAAAATGGGTGACATCCGTCAGGGCGTGGTGCATGTGATGGGCCCGGAACAGGGCGCGACCTTGCCCGGTATGACCGTGGTGTGCGGCGATTCACATACCAGCACCCATGGCGCGTTCGCTGCATTGGCGCACGGCATCGGTACATCGGAAGTCGAGCATGTGATGGCGACGCAGTGTCTGGTGGCGAAGAAATCCAAAGCGATGGAAGTGCGCGTCGAAGGTGTGTTGGGTCGCGGTGTGACGGCAAAAGATATCGCGCTGGCCGTGATCGGTGAAATCGGCACGGCAGGCGGTACGGGCTTTGCGATCGAGTTTACCGGCAGCACCGTGCAGGCGCTGAGCATGGAAGGGCGCATGACGCTGTGCAACATGGCGATTGAAGCGGGCGCACGCGCAGGCATGATCGCGGCGGATGACACGACTTTTGAGTATCTCAAGGGGCGCCCCTTCGCACCCAAGGGCGAGCAATGGGATCAGGCGGTAGCTGGATGGCGCGACCTGCACAGCGATGCGGGGGCGGTGTTTGATGCGACGCTGCTGCTGGATGCCGCGCAGATTAAACCTCAGGTGACTTGGGGTACTTCGCCTGAAATGGTGGTGTCCGTGGACGGTTGCGTGCCGGATCCGGCAACGATGAGCCTGGATAAGCGCGAAGGCGCCGAACGCGCGCTGGTCTACATGGGCTTGAAGGCGAACACGCCGATCACCGGAATTGCGATCGACAAGGTGTTCATCGGCTCCTGCACCAACGGGCGTATCGAAGACATGCGTGCGGCAGCCGCAGTTGCCAAGGGTAAGAAAGTCGCTGCCAGCGTGATGCTGGCGTTAGTGGTTCCCGGTTCCGGCCTGGTCAAGGCACAGGCCGAGCAGGAAGGGCTGGACAAGATTTTTATTGAGGCGGGTTTTGAGTGGCGCGATCCGGGCTGTTCGATGTGTCTGGCGATGAACGACGATAAGCTGGCCGCAGGCGAGCGTTGTGCTTCGACTTCCAACCGCAACTTCGAGGGGCGGCAGGGGCAGGGCGGGCGCACACATCTGGTCAGTCCCCAAATGGCGGCGGCAGCGGCGATTGCCGGTCATTTTGTCGATGTCAGCAAACTTTAAGGAATTCATGATGAAAGCGATCGCATTGTTATTGGCCATGTTTGTTCTGGCAGGTTGCAATACCGTGGAAGGTATCGGCAAAGATTTGAAAAAAGGCGGCGAGAAAATAGAAAAGGCGGCGAAGTAAATGAACAAGTTCACACGACTCAACGGGTTGGTCGCACCTCTGGATCGCGCCAACGTGGACACGGACGCGATCATTCCGAAGCAGTTTCTCAAATCCATCAAGCGTTCCGGATTCGGCCCGAATGCGTTCGACGAATGGCGTTATCTGGATCACGGCGAGCCGGGTATGGACAATAGTAAGCGTTTGATTAATAAAGATTTTGTATTGAATCAGCCGCGCTATCAGGGCGCGCAAATCCTGCTTGCGCGCGAGAATTTCGGCTGCGGTTCTTCGCGCGAACATGCGCCTTGGGCGCTGGAGGATTACGGCTTCCGCGTCATCATCGCGCCCAGTTTTGCCGATATTTTCTTCAATAACTGTTTCAAGAACGGCCTGTTGCCGATCCGGCTGGAGGCGGCGCAAGTCGACGAATTGTTCAAGGCGGAAGCCGATAATGCAGCTTATAAACTTGCGGTTGATCTCGAAGCGCAAACCATTACTGCGCCGGATGGTACGGTGTATCCGTTTGAGGTGGATGCCTTTCGCAAACATTGCCTGTTGAACGGGCTGGACGACATCGGCCTGACCTTGCAGCATATGGATGAAATTGCCGCGTTCGAAGTTAAACATCGAGCCGCGCAACCCTGGCTGTAAGGTGGTAAGTGGTTTTACACTTGCTACTCACCACTAACTACTCACTGGGTTTTAAGAATTTACTAGGATATTAAAATGAAAATAGCAGTTTTGCCGGGTGACGGCATTGGACCTGAGATCGTGGCACAAGCTGCGAAAGTGTTGGACGTGTTGCGCAGCGACGGTTTGCATATTGAAACTGAATACGCGCATATCGGTGGAGCGGGTTATGATGCGGCGGGCGACCCGTTTCCGGCTGAGACAGAAAAGCTGGTGAAAGAATGTGATGCGGTATTGCTGGGCGCGGTAGGGGGTTATCAGTACGATAACTTGCCACGCGCGATGCGCCCGGAGCAAGGTCTGCTTCGTATTCGTAAGTCATTGAATTTATTCGCAAATTTGCGACCGGCGATGGTGTATCCTGAGCTGGTGAATGCATCCAGCCTGAAGCCGGAGCTGGTGTCCGGGCTGGACATCATGATTTTGCGTGAACTGACGGGCGATATTTATTTCGGTCAGCCGCGCGGCATCAGAACTTTGAAAAACGGAGAGCGTCAGGGTTTTGATACCATGCACTACGACGAGTCGGAAGTGCGCCGCGTGGCGCATGTCGGTTTCAAGAGTGCGATGAAGCGCAGTTTTAAACTGTGTTCGGTGGATAAGGCCAATGTGCTGGATACCAGTATGTTCTGGCGCGAAATCGTCAGCGATGTGGCGCTCGAATATCCGGAAGTTGTGTTGTCGCATATGTACGTCGATAATGCCGCGATGCAACTGGTGCGTGCGCCCAAACAGTTCGACGTGATTCTGACCGGAAATATTTTCGGCGATATCTTGTCCGATGAAGCTTCGATGCTGACAGGTTCCATCGGCATGTTGCCATCCGCGTCACTGGACGAGAACAACAAGGGCTTGTACGAGCCTTGTCACGGTTCGGCACCGGACATCGCGGGGCAGGATATTGCCAATCCGCTGGCAACGATTTTATCGGTCGCAATGATGATGCGCTACACGTTTGAGCAGGAAGAGGTCGCACAACGCATTGAAGGCGCAGTGCGCCGTGTGTTGCAGCAAGGGCTGCGTACCGGCGATATTTTTGAAGCCGGAATGCAAAGTGTCGGTTGTGCCGCGATGGGCGATGCGGTGGTCGCTGCGCTGTAGGTCGGGTTTCAACCCGACAAATCGTGTCGGAATAAATTCCGACCTACAAAATTTGATTTTTAAGGAATAAGAAACATGAGCAAGCAAGACGAAAAACTTTTATCCAGGCACCTGTATGATGTATGTATTTTGGGGGCAACCGGCGCGGTAGGCGAGGCGATGCTGGCGATACTGGAAGAGCGCAAATTTCCGGTGCGCAATCTTTATCTGTTGGCTTCCAGCCGTTCGGCAGGCACCGAGCTCATGTTCAGGGGCGAAGAATATACGGTGCTGGATGTCGATGAATTCGATTTTTCAAAGGCGCAGATCGGCCTGTTCTCGGCAGGTGGCAGTGTGTCTGAAAAATATGCACCGATTGCCGCCGCCGCCGGTTGCGTCGTGATCGACAATACCGCACATTTTCGTTACGACCGCGACATTCCATTGGTGGTGCCGGAAGTCAATCCGCACGCTATCGCGCAATACACCAATCGCGGCATCATCGCCAATCCGAATTGCTCGACCATTCAGATGCTGGTGGCATTGAAGCCGATCAAGGATGCAGTGGGTATTTCGCGTATCAATGTCGCGACTTATCAGGCCGTGTCCGGCACCGGCAAGGAAGCGATAGAGGAGTTGGCCGCCCAAACCCGCGCGCTGTTCAGCTCTCAGGACGTAGAAGTTGAAGTTTATCCAAAACGCATTGCATTCAACGTGTTGCCGCAGATCGATGTGTTCATGGAGAACGGCTATACCAAGGAAGAGATGAAGATGGTCTGGGAAACCCAGAAGATCATGGAAGACGATACCATCATGGTGAACCCGACTGCGGTGCGCGTGCCGGTGTTCTACGGTCATTCCGAAGCGCTGCACATCGAAACCAAAAAGAAGATTACTGCCGCCGAAGCCCGTGCCCTGCTGGAAAAAGCGCCGGGCGTGATCGTGATGGATGAACATGTTCCGGGCGGCTGGCCGACAGCCGTGGATGCCGCAGGTACGGATGCAACCTATGTCGGACGTATTCGCGAGGATTTGTCGCATCCATTGGGCTTGGATATGTGGGTCGTGAGTGATAATGTACGCAAGGGCGCTGCCTTGAATAGCGTGCAGATTGCTGAGATTCTCATTACCGACTATTTAAAATAGCCGCCGAATATCTGAATTAGTTGCCGAATATCTGGATTGGACTTTTGTCCGGCGGTGCGTCTTGTTATGATTGCTCCGTTATTTTGTTGCTCAATAAACAAAGCGAGGCAATGCCGTGCGAAAACCACCGCTGAAACGACTTGACTTACCAACAGCAGTACATTCGTCAGGCGATGTGACGGGTCATTCCACGCATATGCCTCGTAAGCTGATGCTGCAACTGCTCGGCATGACGGCGGCTTTGACATTGAGTGCATGGTGTAATGCGGTAGGATTGGGCGGAATCAATGTGGTTTCTGCCTTGGGCCAACCCTTAAAAGCTGAAATCGAGTTGGTGGCGGTGAGTAAGACCGATAAGCCGAGTCTGGTTGCGCGTCTTGCGTCCCCCGATGTCTACAAGGGTGCAGGGCTGGATTATCCTTACAACGTTAAATACAGTTTTGATGTCGGAAGCCGCGCGAATGGTGAATCCTACCTGAAACTCTCCAGCAACCGTGAAATCAACGATCCCTTCGTCAGTTTGCTGGTTGAGTTGTCGTGGGCGTCCGGCAAGTTGATGCGCGAATATACTTTCCTGCTTGATCCGCCGGGTTATGTGGCAGCGCAACCCAAACCTGCAGCGGTACAGCCGGCGGCACCCGTGCAATCAGCTCCGTTGAGTGCGACGGTTGAAATGCCGGCTGAAAGCCGTCCGGTTGAAACTACAGCCAAACCGGTTGAAACTACAGCCAAACCGGTTGAAACTACAGCCAAACCGGTTGAAACTACAGCCATGCCGGTTGAAACTACAGCCATGCCGGTTGAAAATACGGTTAAACCCGTTGAACGGGTAGTTCAGAAACGGGCGGCGCCAGCCAGGACTGAACGCGTTGTTGCAAGCACGGTCACCGTCAGGAGCGGCGATTATCTGAATAAAATTGCGGCAGAGAATAAACCGGCTGACATCAGCCTGGATCGCATGATGGTTGCGTTGTACCGTGCCAATGCCGATCAGTTCGATGGCCAAAACATGAATCGTATCCAGTCAGGCAAAATCCTGCGCATGCCGGACCGCGATGAGGTTAATAACGTCGAACAGGCCGAAGCGGTTCAGGAGATACACGCTCAGGCGGCCGACTGGAACGCTTATCGCCAGAAACTGGCGGGGGCTGTTGGCACGAGCCGTCAGAGCGAGGCGACGCGGCAGGTCGCAACCGGTAAGATCACAGCACCGGCTGCAGATAAAACGCCGGTCGCGAGTGAGTCATCCAAAGAAGTGTTGCGTTTATCCAAGGGTAAAGCGCCAGGCGACAAAGCCGGTGCTGCCGGTCGAGCCGCACAGCAAAACGCTGCTGCAGAGGAGGAAATTGCAAAAGCCAAGGCGGTCGAAGAAGGACGCGCGCGCGCGCAGCTGCTGGAAAACAACCTCAAGGATATGCAGCGTCTGGCGCAGTTGAAATCAGAGGCCGCCGCATTGGCTGCAGCAGCGGCATCCAATGCAGTTGCTGCAAGCGCTGTTGCCGAGGTCAGCGAAGCGGCGAGCCAGGTGGTTGCGGTAAGTCAGGTGGCGGCGGTAAGTCAGGTATCCGCAGCGAGTGCGGTCAAAGTTACAGAAGAGGTGTCGTTTACCGACCAGCTTATGTCATTGCCTGACAATCCTTTAGCATTGCCTGTTGCGTTGGGCCTGGGCGCGGTGGCGCTGGGCGGTTTTGGGATTGCCTTTGTCCGGCGAAAGAAGAAGAACGCTGCAAAAGAAAACAAACCCGCCGAATCGGATCTCGGTTCGACGACAGGTCACCTGACGGCACCTGTTGTATCCTCCCCTGATACGGGTGATTTTACAGCGATTCCGGCAGCTGCAGAGCAAGTCGCACCCCACCCCGATGATGTTGATCCGATCAGCGAAGCGGATTTATTCCTGAATTTTGGCCGCGACGAGCAGGCTGAGGAGGTGTTGAAAGACGCGATGCTGCGTTCGCCGGATAATCATCAAATACATTTGAAATTGCTGGATATTTACGCCAAACGTCAGGATGTTGTGGCTTTTGCAAAAATTGCCGGTTTGCTGGAGGAATCAGGCGATGTCGATGCCATACAACAGTCTGAAGCTCTGGCTCAAAGATTCGAACCCGCCAAGGCAAGCATTGAAGAGGTCGGCAGCGCTACGCAACTCACTAAAGCGTTCAGTCCGGCACCTGATATTGCCCCGGATGAATTAGCTGCTGATATCGCAGCGCCGGTTTCGGACTTTGCTGAGGTTTCGGACTTTGCTGAGGTTGCTGAAGTCTTACCCGCTGATTCGATCGATTTTGATGTGACTCCGGCGTTGCCCGTTCAGGCTGATTTGCCGGATCAGACTGCTGAGGCGGATTTCGACGAGTTCTCAACGAGTCCGTCGTTAGCCGTACCTGACATGTCTGTTGCCAAAGAACCTGAAGCGGATGAGCAAGACGAGGCGTTGCCTGATCTCGATGATTTGATCTTTGATGTGATGTCTGCACAGGAATCGAAGGCGGACGAGGCGGCCCAAGTGCCGGATGAAAAAGCGCTCGATGAAGATGACGGGATGGAATTTACGCTGGATTTCCCGCTGGATGAGGTAACGGCTGCACCTCACCCCGCTGCAATCGATCTGACAAATATCAGTCTGGATATGGATGATGTCAGTGCGCCGGTGGCAGAGGCGGCAGCAACTGAAAAAAGTGAGCAATGGCATGAGGTTGCGACCAAGCTGGATCTGGCGAGGGCCTATCAGGAAATGGGCGACGATGTGGGTTCGCGGGAGATTCTTGATGAGGTGATGGTGGAAGGCGACGCGGCGCAGCAGCATGAGGCGCAGTTGCTGATCAAGCAGTTGACCTGACCGGGTAGCATTAACGCGACGGCAGCTCGCACAAGAGCTGCCGTTTTTTATTGGAGCGAACGATGAGACTACACCCTGCCACGCAAATTCTGATCTGGTGTGTGCTGGTTACTGCAGTACAATTTTTCCCGCCATCCGACCTGTTTATGGCGGGTTTTGTGGTGTTGTTGTCAGCATTCGTACTGTCGCGGTACAAATTTGTCCAACTGGTGCGCCGTACACGCTGGATCATGTTTTCACTGTGGCTGATTTACGCCTGCACCACGCCAGGCCTTCCGTTGTCGGAGTCGCTGGGCCCGTTTAGTCCCAGTCTTGAAGGGTTGCAAGATGGCGCATTGCAATTGACGCGTTTGCTGATCGCATTGGCCGGTCTGGCAATGTTGCTGGATCGTCTGCATCGTCAGCAATTGATGGCCGGACTGTACAGTCTGTTTGCGCCGCTGCAGTGGTTGGGATTGTCACGTGAGCGGTTGACGGTGCGTCTGGCGCTGACCTTGCATTATGCCGAGGTCGCTGTGTTGCGTTCACAATCATGGCAAGACAGTTTGCACACGCTAAAAACTGAAAACAGTGAATTGCCGATTGAAAACAGGACAATGGAGTTGTCTGTATATGGTTTTTCACGCTTTGACGCGCTGCTGCTGGCGGGTGCGTTGTTACTGTTATGGCAGGTCGTAATATGAGAATCGCTTTAGGCGTGGAATACGATGGCAGACCTTATTGCGGCTGGCAGAGTCAGCCCAACGGTATGACCGTGCAGGACACCTTGCAACAGGCTTTGAGCCGGATTGCGGCGATGCCGATTTCAGTCATTGCGGCCGGTCGCACTGATACCGGCGTGCATGCACTGGAGCAAGTCGTTCATTTCGAAACAGCAATTGAACGCCCGTTGACTGCCTGGGTGCGCGGTGTGAATGCGCTGTTGCCGGACAGCATTGCGGTGCGCTGGGCACATCCTGTTTCAGACGAATTTCACGCGCGCTTTTCGGCACAAGGGCGCAGTTATCGCTATCTGCTGATCAATCGATCTGTTCGTTCGCCTGTTCATGCAGGGAAAGCGGGCTGGTTTCATCTTCCATTGGACATATCCGCAATGCGGGAGGCTGCGCAACATTTGCTGGGCGAGCATGATTTCAGCGCGTTTCGCGCTGCGGAGTGTCAAGCTAAGTCTCCTGTTAAGTGTTTGAATAATATTGATATTTATAAGGATGGTGAGATGCTGGTGTTCGACTTTGCCGCGAATGCTTTTTTGCATCACATGGTGCGCAATCTGGTCGGTTGTCTGGTGTATGTCGGCAAAGGTAAATATCCACCGCAATGGCTGGCAGAAGTATTGGCAGGCCGTGAGCGCCGCCTCGCTGCACCGACTTTCTCGCCGGATGGCTTATACTTGCGCCGGATTCAATATGACGCGAAGTGGGGATTGCCTCAGATACAGGAGATATAACGTGGTTCGTGTAAAAATTTGCGGTATCACCCGCGTTGAGGATGTGCTGGCGGTCGCAATGAGCGGAGCGGATGCGATCGGTCTGGTGTTTTATGAAAAAAGCCCGCGTCATGTCAGTATCGAACAAGCTGTAAAACTTGTTGCCGCATCGCCGCCGTTTGTCACCGTGGTGGGTTTGTTCGTGAATGCCAGTGCGGAATCGGTGCGCGAAGTGCTCAAATCCGTGTCGCTGGATGTACTGCAATTTCACGGCGATGAAACGCCGGAATATTGCGAACAATTTCTGCAACCCTATCTCAAGGCAATTCGCGTCAAGCCCGGCGTGGATTTGTTACAATGCGCGGCGCGTTACCGCTCGGCGCAAGGGTTGTTGCTCGATGCCCATGTGGAAGGGGTTCCGGGCGGCACAGGCGCGGTATTTGACTGGACGTTGATTCCTGAGCATTTACCGCTGCCGTTGATTTTGTCAGGTGGTCTGGATGCGGAAAATGTCGCACAAGGAATTAAACAGGTGCGGCCCTATGCGGTGGATGTATCCAGCGGGGTCGAGGCTGCTAAAGGTATAAACACCCTGAAGGGTATAAAAGATGCGGCGAAAATCGTCCGTTTCATGCAAGAGGTAGGTAAGCTCCGCTAGTAACCGTAACGGGCTGCCTGAATGCAAGGAGCCGCACAGTGAATGATGAGACATATCGAATTGATAGGCGAAGAATGAACGAGCATGCGACGCAGCAGTCGGGTAGCTCAGTAGGTTAATAACGGAGTTTATAGATGTATAACTATCCAGACAGCACAGGCCATTTCGGTCAGTTCGGCGGCATCTATATGGCCGAGACGTTGATTCCGGCGGTGGAAGAGCTGGCGGCACAGTATTTGCGTTATCAAAACGATCCCGACTTCAAGGCTGAACTGGCCTATGAGTTGAAGCATTACGTCGGCCGTCCCAGCCCGATTTATCACGCCAGACGTTTGTCCGAGCATTTGGGCGGCGCGCAGATTTACCTGAAGCGCGAAGATCTGAACCACACCGGTGCGCACAAGATCAACAGTGCGATGGGGCAGGCGCTGCTCGCTCGCCGTATGGGCAAGAAGCGCGTGATCGCCGAGACCGGAGCCGGTATGCACGGCGTGGCAACTGCGACGGTCGCTGCGCGTTTCGGCATGGAATGCGTCGTCTACATGGGCGCGGAAGACATCCAGCGTCAGGCGCCGAACGTGTTTCGTATGAAACTGCTGGGTGCGACCGTCGTGCCGGTTGAGAGCGGTTCGAAGACGCTGAAAGATGCGTGCAACGAAGCCATTCGCGACTGGGTCACCAATGTCGAGAGTACCTTTTACATCTTCGGTACGGCGGCGGGCCCGCATCCCTATCCGATGATGGTGCGCGATTTTCAGTGCGTGATCGGTAACGAAGCCCGGATTCAGATGCCGGAAATGATCGGTCGTCAGCCGGATGCGGTGATCGCATGCGTCGGCGGCGGTTCCAATGCCATCGGACTGTTTCACCCCTATATCGAAGTGCCTCAAGTGCAGATCATCGGCGTGGAAGCGGGTGGTTTTGGCATCGAAACCGGCAAACATGCAGCCCCCTTGACCGCGAATGCCAAGGTCGGCGTGTTGCATGGCAATAAGGTGTATCTGATGCAGGACGAGAACGGCCAGATCACTGAGACGCATTCCATCTCGGCAGGGCTGGATTACCCCGGTGTCGGCCCGGAGCATTGTTTATTAAAGGATATCGGGCGCGCACAATATGTCACCAGCAACGATGACGAAGCGATAGCCGCGTTCGATGCGCTGTGCCGTTTTGAGGGTATCATCCCTGCACTGGAATCCAGCCATGCACTGGCCCATGCGATCAAGATCGCGCCGGGCATGAGCACGGATAAGGTGTTGCTGGTCAACCTTTCCGGTCGCGGCGACAAGGATATGAATACGGTGGCGAAATTGAAAGGCATCACCTTATGAGCCGTATACAGGCAGCATTTGAAAAACTCAAACAACAACAGCGTCGCGCGCTGATTCCGTTCTTTACCGCAGGAGATCCCAGTCCTGCGCTGACCGTGCCGTTAATGCATGCGCTGGTGGCATCGGGTGCGGATGTGATCGAACTGGGCGTGCCGTTTTCCGACCCGATGGCGGATGGCCCGACCATACAGCGTGCATCGGAGCGTGCGCTTAAAAAAGGTGTGTCGCTGCGTTCCATACTGGAAATGGTGTCCGAATTTCGCCGTCAGGACAACGCGACGCCGGTGGTGTTGATGGGCTACGGTAACCCGATCGAGGCGATGGGTTGGGAAGCGTTTGCCAGTCGTTGCCAGGCAGTCGGCGTGGACGGCGTGCTGACGGTGGATTTTCCGCCTGAAGAGAGCTTTGAGGCATTCGAGCATCTGCAGCGCCACGGTATCGACCCCATATTTTTGTTGGCGCCGACCACTAAAGAGGCGCGTATCGAACAGGTCGCCAAATTGGCGCGCGGTTATGTGTACTATGTGTCGCTCAAAGGGGTGACGGGTGCGGGTAACCTCGACCTGTCTGCAATCGAACAAAAAATTCCCGAGCTGCGCCAACACATCAAGTTGCCCATCGGCGTGGGTTTTGGCATCCGCGATGCGGCAACCGCAAAAGCCGTCGCAAAGTTGTGCGATGGCGTGGTGGTAGGCAGTCGCATCGTGCAACAAATTGAAGATTCAACCGAACAAAATGTGATCGCCAATGTAAGCGCATTGGTCAAAGAATTAAGGCTTGCGATAGATCAGGCCTAAAGGAGATAGTATGAGCTGGTTTCAAAAATTATTACCACCGAAGATCAATCGCCGTGAAGGCGATGCCAAGAAAAACGTACCGGAAGGTCTTTGGAGCAAGTGTCCTTCCTGTGAGACGGTGTTGTATCACTCCGATCTGGAAATGAATCTGGGCGTTTGTCCGAAGTGCAGCCATCATCATCGCATTGGTGCCCGCACGCGTCTGGACTGGTTGCTCGATGGCGAAGGGCGCTTTGAAATCGGCGCGGAAGTGTTGCCGGTGGATACGCTCAAATTCAAGGATAGCCGCAAGTATTCGGAACGCCTGATCGCCTCCAAGAAGAGTACGGATGAAGATGATGCGCTGGTGGTCATGCAAGGCAGCATCCGTGCCGTGCCGGTCGTCGTGGCTGCATTCGAATTTGCCTTTATGGGCGGCTCAATGGGCTCGGTGGTTGGCGAGCGTTTTGTGCGCGGCGTTCAGGTCGCACTCGAACAGAAATGCCCGTTTGTCTGTTTTGCCGCCAGCGGCGGGGCGCGCATGCAGGAAGGCTTGTTGTCTCTGATGCAGATGGCCAAAACCTGTGCAGCGCTGACTCAGTTGTCCGAAGAAAAACTGCCGTTCATCTCCGTGCTGACCGACCCGACCATGGGCGGCGTGTCCGCCAGTTTCGCCTTTATGGGCGATGTGGTGATCGCCGAACCCGGTGCACTGATCGGCTTCGCCGGTGCGCGTGTGATTCAGCAGACCGTGCGTGAAACCCTGCCGGATGGTTTTCAGCGTGCAGAATTTTTGCTGGAACACGGAGCGGTGGATATGATTATTGACAGGCGTGAAATGCGCAACCAGTTGGCGACGCTGATCACGCTTTTAACCCGTCAACCGGCTGTTGTGGAGGCAGAGGCGGCCTAAATGCTCTACTACGCGCTGAAGGTTGCCGTTTCAGCAATCGTTATCGTGATGATTACGGAGATTGCCAAACGCAGTACTGGTTTTGCTGCGTTAGTGGCGGCCTTGCCGCTGACATCGTTGCTGGCATTCATGTGGTTGCACCTTGAGGGCGCAGAATCTGTGCGTATCGCGGAACTTTCCAGTCAAATCTTCTGGTTGGTGTTGCCTTCGTTGATTTTGTTTCTGCTGTTACCCTTGTTGATCCGGACGGGTGTTGGCTTCTGGTTAAGTCTTGCAATTTCGGTTTCGGCAACCGTCGTCTGTTACATCGCCATGTTGCCTTTGCTGCGTAAGTTCGGTGTGCAGTTATAATTTACGGCAAGTAGCGAATGCAGGTAAAGTAAGATTCCTTGCTATGTGTATCATATGGAGATACACTTCTAAATCATGATCAAATCCTTCCGGCACAAAGGCGTTCAGGAGTTTTTCGCCAGCGGCAGTAAGGCAGGTATACAGCCGTCACATGCTGCCAAATTGTCTCGCCAGTTGCGGCAGCTGAACGATGCTCGTGTTCCGTCAGATATGAATATGCCGGGTTGGAAGTGGCGTCCTCTGAGTGGAAATTTATCGTGCCACTGGTCGGTGTGGGTGAATGGAAATTGGCGGCTGACTTTTGCCTTTGAGGGCGAGGATGCCATTCTGGTCGATTATCAGGACTATCATTGAAAGACGGTTATGGCAAAAATGTTTAATCCGCCGCATCCGGCGGCAACGTTACGCGAAGATGTATTGCCTGCGCTTGGCCTTTCGGTCGCGGAAGCTGCACGACAGTTGGGAATCTCCAGAGTGCAGTTATCGCGCGTTATTAACGAGCATGCGGGAATTTCCGCCGATCTGGCTTTGCGTCTGGAAGACTGGCTGGCAACAGAACAAGGCGGCCCTAGCGCAGAAAGCTGGTTGCGCGGGCAGGCTGCTTATGATTTGTGGCAAGCATCACAAAAAAGCCATCCGCATGTGCAGCGCGCAGTGGTGCGGGCGTGAGTTGGAATCATTTAAGGTACAGTTCGATTTAATTGAGTGGCAGTGCGCGTTGCCCGGTGCTCGCTTTAAGGCGTTCCGAGACGGTTCGAAGCAACTGCGATTGCTTGAGTTTACGTCTGAATTTGTCGAGCCGGAATGGTGTGAAAAGGGGCATGTCGGTATCGTTCTCAAAGGTGAGCTTGAAATTGATTTTCAGGGGAGCCGGATCAGATACCCGGAAGGCTCCGGAATATTCATCCCTTCAGGGACTTCGAGTTCGCACAAAGCCAGGGCAATTTCTCCTTCTGTGCTGCTTTTTTTGGTTGAAGAAGTTTAGCCGATGATAATTATTTATCAAACAGCATAAGCCGCGTTTCATACATCATGGTGCGCACAGCGCACCCTACAAAATATGCCAAACACTCTAGCCGACTGGCTCACCTATCTCGAATCGTTGCACCCCAAGACCATCGCGCTGGGGCTTGAGCGCGTGAATGAGGTAAAGCTGCGGCTGAATCTATCTCCCGAATTTCCGCTCATCGTGGTCGGCGGCACCAACGGCAAGGGGTCGGTATGTGCGATGCTTGAATCCATTCTGACTGCTGCCGGATATCGCGTCGGTTGTTATACCTCGCCGCATCTGTTGCATTACAACGAGCGCGTGCGCATCGGCAAACAGCAAGCTACCGATGAGGCGTTGTGCGCATCGTTTGCGCAAATTGAACAGGTGCGCGGCGATATTCCGTTAACCTATTTCGAGTTTGGCACGCTGGCCGCGATGCAGTTGTTCATCGAACACAAGGTGGATGTCGCGATTCTGGAAGTGGGGCTGGGCGGCCGTCTTGATGCGGTGAATGTGTTTGATGCTGATTGTTCCGTCGTCACTTCTGTGGATATCGATCACACCGATTATCTGGGCGAGACGATAGCCGAAATCGCATTCGAGAAGGCGGGCATTTTCCGCCCGGGGAAAATGGCGATTTTTTCGGATAACCCTGTTCCGCAGGCGATTGTTAAACAAGCCGAAAAGATTGGCGCCCAGTTGTGGTGCATAGGCAGTGAGTTCGGTTTTACGCAACATCAGGGGCAATGGGATTATCGCAGCAAGGTGGGCGCGCGCAATGCGCTGCCGCATCCTGCTTTGCGCGGCGCGTTCCAGATACACAACGCCTGTGCGGTGCTGGCGGCGCTGGATGCGCTGAAATGGCGCTTGCCGGTCGGCATGCAGGCGATACGCCGTGGCCTGACTGAAGTGCAACTTGCGGGCCGTTTCCAGTTTGTGCCCGGAAAACCACAACTGATCCTGGATGTGGCGCACAATCCGCATGCTGCACGGGCGCTGGCGCAAAACCTAGCCAGCCTGCCGCACTGCCCAAAAACTTATGCCGTGTTTGCGATGCTGGGTGACAAGGATATCGCGGGCGTGGTGAAAGCGCTCGATCATTATATTGATATCTGGCTGGTGGCGGGTCTGAGCGTGCCGCGCGGCGCCAGTGCCGAGGAATTGAGCAAAGTGCTGCACAGGGCAGGCGTGCGCGGAGACGTTATCCGTTTTCATGATATGGCACATGCCATTTCACATGCCTGTATCGTTGCGGGTGAAAATGATAGAATCGTCGCCTTTGGATCGTTTTATACTGTGGCGGCGGCAATGGCCGCCAGAGGGTTGCGCGTTTTATAGCGGTTTTACATCGGTATGGGCTTGATGATTGGTCGGGTTATAGTGCAAAACTCCTTCCCTTGTCAGGCCGCAAGATTTAAGCAGGATTACGGTAATTAAAGGTTCCATTCAATGGCAAGACAACCCGATGAACAGAATATCAGAAGCCGTGCGCGTCGACGTCTGATCGGTGCGATTGCGCTTGCGCTCGCGGTGGTGGTGATTTTGCCTATGGTGTTGGATAGTGAACCGAAGGTAACCGGGAAAGACATCGAATTGCGAATTCCGGAACCAGACAAAGCGGGTGAGTTTGTGCCCGGCGTATCCGGCGTATCCGAGGTGCAGGCTGAATCCGCAGTCAGTCTGACCGCAGTTTCCGACGTATCGACAGTGCCGGACGGCGCTGCGGCTGCATCAGGAAAAATAACGCTCGTCGAGGCAAAGCCGGAAACCGCTAACCAGACGGCGACGGGCAAACAAGCTGAAGCCAAACAACTTGAAGTCAAGAAATCCGCAGACAAACCGGCCGAGGCAAAAACTGCAGAAACGAAATCTACAGAAACGAAGCCGCCGGAAATGAAACCGGTAGAAACGAAACAGGCAGATAAGGCTGCAGCCACGTATGTTGTTCAGGTCGGCGCTTTTTCAAATTCAGGCACGGCAACGCAGGAAGCCAATAAATTGAAAGCATGGGGTTTCAAGGCCTATACCGAGCTGATTGCCGGCACAACCAGGGTGCGGGTGGGGCCTTATGTTGATCGCAGCAAGGCGGACGAAGTGCGGCAGCTTTTGGAAAAACACGGCCTGCATCCGGCCGTTACGGCAGTTAAATGATGGGTTTTGATTACGCCGTTATCGGTATCATGCTGGTGTCGCTGTCGCTGGGAGTGTGGCGCGGACTGGTTTATGAAGTATTGTCGCTGTTGGGTTGGCCGCTGGCATTTATACTCAGCCGTCAGTTTGCCGGCAGTCTTGAGACTATGCTGCCTGTCAGTCAGGAAGAAACACGTATTGCGTTAGCTTACGCGCTGGTATTTATCGCGGCTTTGATCCTGTGGGGCATGCTGGTCTGGCTGTTCGCAAGAATGGTCAAGGCAGCAGGTCTGGGTGTGCTGGATAGTTTGCTGGGCAGTCTGTTCGGATTGTTGCGTGGTTTACTGGTCATCCTGATTCTGGTGTGGTTGGCAGGGACGTCCAGCATTCCGGAGCAGCGTTTTTGGCGTGATGCAAGATTCAGCCGCACTGCAGAAGATGTGGCGCTGTTTGCCAAGGCGGTGCTGCCGGATAATATCGCTGAGCGCATCCATTACAGAAATAGAAATTAACTAAGGATAAAACATGTGTGGCATTCTCGGAGTGGTCTCCTATTCGCCGGCCAATCAGCTTTTATATGACGGCTTGCAGGTTTTGCAGCATCGAGGCCAGGACGCCGCCGGTATCGCAACCATGGATGGCGATACCATCCATTTGCATAAAGGTAATGGTCTGGTGCGTGACGTGTTTCGTACCCGAAATATGCGCGCCTTGCAGGGCAATACCGGCATCGCGCATGTGCGTTATCCTACTGCCGGCTCTTCGGTGGATCACAATGAGGCGCAGCCGTTTTATGTGAATTCCCCGTTCGGTATTGTGCTGGGACACAACGGTAATCTGAACAATGCCGAAGAACTGAAAAGGCAGTTGTTTGTGCAGGATTTGCGTCATGTCAATACCAATTCCGATTCCGAAGTTTTGTTGAACGTGCTGGCGCATGAGTTGCAGTCCAAATCCAAAGGATTGCGTCTTGATGCGACAACCATTTTCGATGCCGTTTCCGGTGTACATCAGCGTTGTCGCGGCGCGTATGCGGTGGTGGCGATCATTGCCGGTTACGGTTTGCTGGCGTTTCGCGACATTTATGGTATTCGTCCGCTGGTCATTGGCTCAAACGAAACAGAAGCCGGTACGGAATATCTGATTGCGTCTGAGAGCGTGGCGCTGGATACCCTGGGATTCAAGTTTCTTCGCGATATCGCTCCCGGAGAAGCCGTGTTTGTGGACTTTGCAGGCCGCCTGCACAGCCGGCAATGCAGCGACAATTCTCAGCTAAGTCCTTGTATTTTTGAATATGTTTATTTCGCCCGTCCGGATTCCGTGATCGACGGGATTTCAGTGCATGAGTCGCGTCTGCATATGGGCGAGTATCTGGCTGACAAACTGGCCAGAATCTGGCCGGATGTCAAAATCGACGTGGTGATACCGATTCCCGATTCCAGCCGCCCAAGCGCGTTGCAACTGGCCAACCGGCTCAATATCCTGTTCCGCGAAGGTTTCGTCAAGAACCGCTATATCGGCCGCACTTTCATCATGCCGGGACAGGCGATGCGCAAGAAATCGGTTCGTCAGAAACTGAACGCCATCGGCCTTGAATTCAAGGGCAAGAACGTGCTGCTGGTGGATGACTCCATCGTGCGCGGTACGACCAGTCGCGAGATCGTGCAAATGGCCCGGGATGCCGGCGCGCTGAAGGTGTATTTCGCATCCGCTGCGCCGCCGGTGCGTTACCCGAATGTGTATGGCATCGACATGCCCAGCCGTACCGAGCTGATCGCGACGGGTCGAACAGACGAGGAAATCTGCCGCGAGATCGGTGCGGACGCGCTGATCTATCAGGATCTGGAGGACTTGAAGGCTTCGGTGCGCAAGGCGAATCCGGCTATTCGAGACTTTGAAGCCTCCTGTTTCGATGGAATCTATATCACCGGCGACATCACGCCGGAGTATCTGGACAAGATAGAACGCGGGCGCGCGGGCGGCAAGGCCAACAAAGGCACGGACGACGACCAGATGGAACTGGAATTGGCGATGAGTGCGTCGTCAATGTGATAAAGGCAGGATCGAGGAAGCTGTAAACCGTAAACTGGTGTGATGCCGCAAGGGCATTCCCACGAAACAACGGAGCTAAAGCTCCTGTTTCTGAATGAAGGATCAAAATGAGCGAAGAAAATTATCAACCTGAAACGCTGGCGATACGCGCGGGCACGGTGCGCAGCCAGTTTGGCGAACACTCTGAGGCGATGTTTCTGACCTCCAGCTTCGTGTTCGAGAGCGCCGCACAAGCCGCCGCCCGTTTTATCGGCGAGGAGCCGGGCAATATCTACGCGCGCTTCACTAATCCGACCGTCACTATGTTCGAAGACCGGCTGGCTGTGATGGAAGGGGCGGAACAATGTGTTGCCACGGCCTCCGGCATGTCGGCGATATTGGCCTGCGTGATGGGTGTGTTGAAAGCGGGCGATCATGTCGTCGCGTCCCGAAGTCTGTTTGGCGCGACGGTCAATTTGTTTAACAACATCATCAGGAAATTCGGCGTCGAGACGAC
>JAPLQK010000060.1 GCA_026399735.1 Pseudomonadota bacterium | reverse complement strand
CGCCCCGTGCGGCGCTCGACACGCAAGGTGTTGATGATGTCCCACGCTTCTGAGCCCAGCAGGCGTAACACGATCTCGCGGTCGGAAAACGAGGTGTAGTTATAGGGTATTTCACGTAAACGCACGGTCATGGTGTTCCTTGCGGCAGTCGTCTGAAAGTGATGGTCAGCGGCTGCGCTGTTGAATGGTTGTCTGGCACGTATTTTACCTGATTGCAGCGCCACGCTCGACCCTGAACTGATTGCGGATAAAATATCATCCATTATGGATGCTGACAGCGTACGCATTTTCTTTGCACTTTGGCCGGCGAATGCCGAACGCGGTGCATTAGTTGACTGGCAATGCACGTTGGAAGACGTGTGCGGCGGGCGTGTGATGCGTGCCGATACCTTGCATGCCACGCTGGTGTTTATAGGGGAGATTGAAGCGGCGCGCCTGGAAGCGTTGAAACTTGCCGCTGCTGAAGTTGTCGCCGGGTGCTTCGATTTGTGTTTCGATGAGGCGCGCTACTGGGGGCATAACCATATTTTGTATGCTGCGCCCAACGTCGTGCCACAGCAGTTGGTACAATTGGTGCGCGAACTCGAACTGCATTTGACCCGCCATCGCTTCAAATTCGAGCAGCGTGAATTCAAACCGCATGTCACCTTGTTGCGCAATGCCCGCTGGACGGAGGACCCGCTGCCGAAAATGCCGCCCGTGCGCTGGTTGATCCGTGAATTCGTATTGGTGCAATCGGTGCGCGGTGAGGCGAATTACCGGATTCTGGCAAATTTTAGTCTGAAATAAATTATGAAAAATAGTAATAAATTCAATATATTAGTATGTATTTTAGCTGCGCAGTCGGCTTATGCAAGCGCTGAATCCTTTGCGCAGTGTGCGAAGATTTTCCGGAACAACGATGTTGAGCGCCTGAAATGCTTCGATAACGCGGCCTCTCCCGCGCCCGTTATATCGCAGCCTGTCGCTCGTGCCCCCCATGAGGATGATGAATATTTGGCGCCCACCATGTTGACGACACCCATGACTAAACGATCCTACCTGACTCGTGCATGGAATCTGGATGATATGACCAGTCACGATGAAAGCAAGCTGGGTCGTCTTATACCTCACCGGCAAAGTTATCTGCTGATAAGTAAAACCAATAAAGTCAACAACCTGCCAGCGTCTCCCGCCGCCGGCCATACTACGCTCGTGTCCAATGATCTTGATGCGCTGGAAGCTAAATTCCAGTTGAGTTTCAAGGCGGATATCGGCAGTCAGAAGGATATTGATTTTTTGGATTTCAAGACATTGCGCGTGTGGGGTGCTTATACGCAGCAATCCAATTGGCAGGTGCTTAACGCGCGTAATTCTTCGCCGTTCCGTGAAACCAATTACGAACCGGAGCTGATCGCCACGCTGGGCACGGGCAGTGCGTCGGGATTGAAACTGGTTAATCTGGGTTTTGCGCACCAGTCGAACGGGCATCGCGTGCCGGAATCCCGGAGCTGGAACCGTGTCTATGTGCAAGGCGGATGGGAGTGGAACGACAGTATGTCTATACTGGCACGAGGCTGGTATCGGATTCCGGAAAAGCCTTTGCAAGACGATAACCCTGACATCGAGGCTTATGTCGGGCTGGCCGATCTGGTTGCGCGTTGGGAGCCTGCGGATAAATCACAAGCGACTGTACTCTTGTTGCGCAACAATCTCCGTCTTGGGCAGAACCGTGGTTTCGTCCAGTTTGACTGGTCGATGCCGATAGCACTGGGTAATGCGTCACGGTTACATGCGCAAGTTACTTCTGGTTTTGGTGAGAGTTTGATTGACTATAACCACAGGCAGAATACATTTGGTTTGGGGTTTTCTTTCAGAGAGTGGTAAATATGCAAACTGAACAACAAACACATTATCAACGCATCGGCGGTGCAGAAAAAATCAGGCTGCGCTGAAATGTCGGTTTTGTGGCTCCCCGCATGGGCGGGGGCTACAAAACCGATGCTGATGGAGGATTTACTGTGCGACGGTATCGTCGTCAGCAGGTTGTTCGTTCTGAGACTGATCGTCCTGAACCTGTTCTTCTTTTGCTGCGGTTTTCTTCAGAAGTTTATCGGCCTGTTTCTTTTGCTTGGCTAATTCTTTCTGCCGTTTTTCGAAGGTGTAATTTGTCTTTGCCATGATAGTGTCCTGGTTTGTTACTGCTCTGATTTGGCAGAGCAGTTAATAATAATTTTCCGGTGTCGGCGATTATTTGCCGCGTCTTGCCGCAGGACGGGGTGAGAACAGCGCGGGTTGCGGCATGGCCTGATGACGCGCAGCTTCAGACAGCAAGGGTTGCGGCTTCGGGGTTGATTGCGGTGGGCGCGGCTTCTGTGCTGAACGAGGCAGTCCTGTTTGCGGTCCGCGCGGATCGCGTGGCTGTTGAGGCGCGTTGGGATTGCGTGGGCGTTGAGCTTGTCCTTCGCGTGGTGCGCGGTTGCCGGTTGGCGCTTGTCCCTCGCGCGGCGGACGATTGCCGGCGGTAGTGTTGCTGTGACGTTTCTGACCGTGCTGCGGGCGCGGCGGACGCGGCGCTTCGGCAGGGATATGTGTCGGCGGCACGAAACTGTCGATGGATATCCTTGGGATCTGCGTCTTGATCAGGCGTTCGATGTCTTTCAAGTGCTGCAATTCCTCGCTGTCCACCAGCGAAATCGCTGCGCCATTGCTGCCTGCGCGTCCGGTTCGGCCGATGCGGTGTACATAATCCTCAGGCACATTGGGTAACTCGAAGTTCACCACATGCGGCAGCATGTCGATGTCCAGACCGCGTGCGGCGATGTCGGTTGCAACCAGTACCGGCATCGTGCCGTCCTTGAATTGTGCCAGAGCCTTGGTGCGTGCCGCCTGACTCTTGTTGCCGTGAATCGCAGCCGCAGGAATGCCATCGGCATTCAGTTTTTCGGCCAGTCGGTTCGCGCCGTGTTTGGTGCGTGTAAACACCAGTACCTGTTTCCAGTCATTGTGTTTAATCAGGTGGGAGAGCAGGTGGCTCTTGAGCTTTTGCGCCACCATATGCACGGTTTGAGAGACCAGTTCTGAAGTGGTGTTGCGGCGCGCAACTTCGACAAAGCCGGGGTTGTTCAGCAGGCCGTCGGATAAAGTCTTGATTTCCTCTGAAAAAGTCGCCGAGAACAGCAGGTTCTGGCGTTTTTTTGGCAACAGCGCGAGAATTTTTTTGATGTCGCGGATGAAACCCATATCCAGCATGCGATCGGCTTCGTCCAGTATCAGTATTTCAACTGCGGACAAATCCAGTGTTTTCTGACCGACATGATCAAGCAGTCGGCCCGGCGTTGCCACCAGAATATCTACCGGGGATCGCAACGATTTGATTTGTGGATTGATATTTACACCGCCAAACATCACCAGCGATTTGAGCGACAAATATTTGCCGTAGGTTTTTACAGATTCTTCGACCTGTGCGGCAAGTTCGCGTGTCGGCGTCAGAATCAGACAACGTGGACGACCGGCGCCCGGGTTTGCGGCAGGCTTTGCGTTAAGTAAATGCAAAACCGGCAGGGTAAAGCCGGCTGTCTTGCCGGTGCCTGTCTGTGCGCCGGCGAGCAGATCGCCGCCCGCCAGGACCAGCGGGATTGCCTGTGCCTGTACGGGTGTGGGTTGCGTGTAGCCGGCGTCAGCAATGGCGCGCATCAAGGGTTCTGCCAGATTAAGGCTGGCGAATGTGACTGGGGTAATATTATTTGGCAAAGCATGGCTCCTGCGACGGCCTGACGCTTAAGTTTAAGCGGCACCAATCGGGGCAGACGAGTTGTGTGATCGAAGAGATCGGGAGTGTCACAGAGACCGCTGCGCTGATTGGTTGTACGCAGGGCGTGGCCATTATACATGTACTGCTGGTTTTTCAAATAGTGAAGTTGTTGTCAAAGGCATTCGCTTGAGGTTTTTTGTCTGATGGCGGCATGGATCGCGTCTATAATCAATACCGTAATAACAGCCGGCCACAACACAGGATGCCAGTAATGGTTATGTTCAATCAACAGCACGCGTTTCATTGCTTTGTCCTCGCGGCACTGTTGCTGCTGCCGCGCTGCCTGTTTGCTGAAGTGTTGGTTGTAACCGGTGCAAATAGTCCGTCAATTACCGTGAGCAGAAATCAGGTCAGCGACTTATTTACAGGGAAAGTGGCCTTTCTGCCGGGCGGCGCTACGGCGGTTCCTGTTGATCAGCCTGAATCCAATCCGCTACGCGAAGAGTTCTACTCAAAGGTATCCAACAAGTCTGTCGCTCAAGTAAAGGCCTGTTGGGCGAAACTGTATTTTACCGGTCGGGGGGTGCCGCCACGCGAAGGCGCCGGCAGCGACGATGTCAAAAAAATGGTCAATTCAATGCCGGGTGCGATAGGCTATATCGAACGCGCCTCACTCGATGGCAGCGTCAAGATCATCTTTGTCGCGCAATGATCCGGATGGATAGCACGACCATAACTAACGACTTTAACGAGAGTGATTTGAAGAATAATTTTTTTCTGGCGATAGTACTGATGTTCGTGTTTGCAACCACAAGCAGTCATGCGGATGAGGAGAAAAGCAGCATTGAATATTCAGGATCAGGCTTTCTGACGCTGGCTGCCGGCAAGATGTTAGGCGGCACAGGAGGCAATGTGGGCGGTTATTTATGCCCCTGTTTCGTCTCTGACTATGCTCAGGCCGCAATTTATGACGGTCGTAGCGGTTTGCAATGGAATCCCGATTCCAAGCTGGGATTGCAGGGAAGTGTCTCTTTTGATAACAATCGATTTTCGATTACGGCTCAGGCGGTATCGCGCGGTGCGGGCAACGGCGCTGCGGATTTGGAGTGGTTTTACGGCAGTTACAAGCTGAATGATAAAGTGACCCTGCAAGCCGGGCGCAAGCGCTTGCCTATGTTCTATTACTCCGATGCTCAGGACATCGGTTTTTCTTTGCCCTGGACTCACCTGCCAACGTGGCTCTACGGTTGGCAGGCGGTCAACTACAACGGCATCAGCATGTTGTATCAGGATCAATTTGCCGGCTGGCAGGCGACCGCCGACCTGCTCGCGGGTAACGAGAACAGGAAAGATAGCGGTTACTGGAAAGTTTATGGCAACGGGCGTCAAAGCATCACCAATGTGAATTGGACGAATATCGCAGGCGGCGATCTGACGTTGTCGAAAGACTGGTTTGAAACCCGTCTTGTGTATATACAATCCAATACTCAGGACGTGAATGTCAATGGTGCTTGGAACTATGCAACGCTGGCCTACGACCCGCCAGGCGGCGCGGCTCCGGTTGCGAAACAGCAAATATACGGTTTAACCCTGAAAGCGGATTATCAACACTGGTTGCTTCATAACGAGTTCATTTATATCAACCACCCCGGTTTGACCTATAAGGACTTTGCGCAAATTATGTCTGCCGGCTACCGTTATAACCAGTGGCTGCCGATGGTGACATGGGGGCATTACAGGGGGACGGTCGCGATGAGCGGGGTTTTGCCCGGTGCGCCCGCAAGTACGCCAAACAGCCAGCAGACCGTCACGTTGAGTCTGAGATACGATTTGACGACATCAAGCGACTTGAAATTGCAGTACGACGATACCAGCGATCACAGTGATGCCGGATTTGCACCGCGTTATGGCAGTTCGCGTTTGCTGACTTTTGCTTACGATAGCGTGTTCTGATTCTCTTGGAATTTTCAGGCTGGGTCGAGTCGGCCGGGAAAACAACAGGCATGCCGGTTTTCTGTATTTTTGCATCAAACCCCCGGATATTTTTATGAATTATCTGTACCGATTTGTTCAGCATCCGAGAATCTATATCGCGATCTCAACGCTGTTGGTGCTGCTGCTGATGTTCGTTGTCGCATGGCAGGCCAACGGTTACATTGACAGGAATCGCGATATTCCGTTAGTGCAGTCACTCGCGGCTTACGTGTCTACCTTGGAAGGCGGTACAACCAACAGCCAGGTAATGGGCGCTGCGATTTTGTTCGGACTGGAGAATCAGGGCGCCAAGCAACTGGCTTTGGGGAAACTGCCGCCTGATGCGCCCATCGTATTGTCAGTGCTGGATTCGTTGCGCGCGCAGTTTACCGCCGATGCTATTTTTATACTTAATAAACAAGGTGTTATCGTTGCATATAGCAGCAAGGACAATATTCACGGGCGTGGGCGCAATCTGTCTTCTCAGTCTTATGTGAGACTGGCCATGCAAGGCATGCCAAATGTATATCCGACTGTCGACAGCGTAAGTAATCATCCTGATATTTATCTCGCTGCGCCACTGCGAACTGCGATGGATAGTACGTCGGAAACAATCGGCGCTATCGTGATCGAAGTCGGATATGGCAAGTTGGACCTGCTGCTTAAAAGCTGGACGGATGGCATTGCAATATTGTTATCTCCACAAGGCGTGGTATTCGCTTCGAGCCGGGAAGACTGGCTGTTTCGCACGACCGGCAAAATAGCTGCCCGTCAGATTGCCGACATCCGGCGCACCCGGCAATTTGGTGCCGTGTTTGACCAGATGGCCACATTGCCATTTACGCTGGATCGAGCGGAAACCCGCATTGAGGGTGTGCGCTATGCTGTGCGCGGACTTCCGCTGGAGTGGAACGATCCGGCGGGAGATTGGCAGCTGGTATTGTTGGATCGTCGCGCACCCTGGTGGACTCAGTGGCGCGTGCTGAGTGCATCGGCCCTGGCGGGTCTGTTTGCAGCGATGATCTTATTTTGGCTTTTCAACCTGGCGCGCAATACGTTTTTGCTCAGAAAAATGAATGCCCGGCTGAAACGCAGTGATGATATTTTGCGCGAAAGTGAACAGTTGCTCATCGAAACGCAGAATATTGCCGGGCTGGGCACTTATTTACTCGACATTTCTACCGGGCTATTTGAAATCTCCAGCGTTACTTATCAGCTGCTTGGCATTGATGATGCCTATGACCACTCAATGCAAGGGTGGAAGGCGCTGATCCATCCTGACGACCGCGCGATGATGATTAAAGCTGCAGGTCAGGGCCGGTCGTTCGACAAGGAATACCGCATCATCCGCCACAACGATCAAAGCGAACGCTGGATGCATGGAATAGGCAAACTGAAATTCGACGCGCAAGGAAACCCGGTTCAAATCGTCGGCACAATTCAAGATATTACCGGGCGCAAGCAGGCAGAAAAAGAGATACAAAATCTTGCGTTTTATGATCATCTCACCGGACTGCCCAATCGCCGGCTTCTGCTGGACAGGCTCAGGCAGACATTGGCTGTTTGTGCGCGCGGCGGATTGTCAGGTGCGCTGTTGTTTATCGATCTGGATAATTTTAAGTCTCTTAACGATACTCTGGGGCACGATATCGGCGATCTGCTCTTGCAACAGGTCGCGTTTCGTCTTAAGTCCTGCGTGCGTGAAGACGACTCCGTCGCCCGTTTTGGTGGTGACGAGTTCGTCGTGATGCTGGAAGATCTGCGCAATGATGCTCTGGAGGCTGCGTTGCAGGCTGAGACAGTCGGCGAAAAGATTCTTGCCGCATTAGGGCATGCTTACCAGCTTGCCGCGCATGAATATCACAGTACACCCAGTATCGGTATCGCCCTGTTCAACGGCCACGATAAGACGATGGATGAGCTGCTGAAACAGGCCGATATCGCGATGTATCAGGCCAAGAAAGCAGGCCGCAACACCCTGTGCTTTTTCGATCCTGAAATGCAGCTTGCGATGATGGCGCATATCAAACTGGAGTCTGAACTGCGACATGCCATTGACGGACAAGCTCAGCTGTTGCTTTACTATCAGTCTCAAGTTGATGCTTCAGGTCGCCTGACCGGTGCCGAAGCACTGGTGCGCTGGCATCATCCTGAACGAGGCATGATGTCTTCCGACAAATTTATACCGCTGGCCGAAGAATCCGGCTTGATCCTGCCTTTGGGTCATTGGGTGCTGACAACGGCCTGCCGACAACTGGCAACCTGGGCACTGCAACCCGCAACAGCCCATCTTACCGTGTCGGTCAATATCAGCGCCAGGCAATTCAATTTGCAGACTTTTGCCGAGATGGTGTTGGCGTTAATGGATCAGTTCGGAATAGGCTTTGGAAAACTCAAACTGGAGATCACGGAGAGCTTGTTGCTGAACAATGTAGCGGACATCATCGCAAAAATGAAGCTACTGCAAGATCGGGGCGTCAATTTTTCCATGGATGACTTCGGCACCGGCTATTCATCGTTGCAGTACCTGAAACAGTTGCCGCTTGATCAAATCAAGATCGATCAGTCGTTTGTGTGCGATCTTGCCACCAATGATAGCGATAAGGCGATCGTACGCACCATCATTGCGATGGCGCACAGCCTGAACCTGAACATCATTGCCGAAGGGGTGGAGACGGAAGAGCAGCGACAATTCCTGTTAAGCGAAGGCTGTACTCACTATCAGGGTTATCTGTTCGGCAAACCGGTACCTATTGATCAGTTCGAAGCCTTTTTTGCAAATGAAATCAATTGGTAAGCCAATATACTAGCACTCTCTAACGCATTGTGCCAAGCTTTCCCGTTCGCCCTTGCGATACGCTTCCCGCCTATCTGGAAAGTTCCTCAGCGCTTGTTGTTCTTTGAGACGTGACCAAAACTGTGCAGAAAAATATGCGACTACTCCCGCTTCATCGCTTTCGATATGCATTTCCTCTATAAAAGAAATATTTTAAAGTTTCATGTCAGTAATGCAGTTATTTCTGATTCGTAAGAAATATTGTTTACACAAGCGGTTTTGCGTATACTATTTCCGATATAGGAGAAATATTGTATGAATGTCGTTATTCGAGATGCAGAAACTTTGGGGCAGGTAATACGTGAGCGGCGTAAGCTGGCAGGAGTCCGAATTGACGATGCAGCCGCCTTATGTGGAATAGCGGTTTCGACCCTGTCTGCGATGGAAAATGGCTCTCGTCCTGCCGGTATCGACAAGATACTTCCGGTTCTGGAAAAGCTTGGGCTTCGTTTGATTGTTGAAAGCGATGAGTAGTTTTCTTGAGGTCAGAACATCCGATGGCAAAATGATCGGTAAAGTCGGCTTCGATTCTGATTCCGATACCTACTCGTTTGAATATAGCGTCGACTGGATTGCCTCCGAAGGCAGTTACCCTGTTTCTCCTGCAATAGGGTTTGAATCTCATGCAAAGTCATCAACGGTCAAAAGATTTATTGATAATCTGTTGCCGGAAGGGGATGGACTGGATGCCATTGCGCAATCGGGTCGGATATCCAAATCCAATACTTTTGCGTTGATACGAACTGTCGGTCAGGAAAGCACGGGCGGTTTAATATTGACCCCGCCGGGATTCCAGTTTGAGCACAATGAACAACCTGCTCGTCTGGTGACAGACGAAGAATTACTGTCGCGTATAAAAGCACGGGATGTCATGCCATTCAGCGTGTGGGATGGAAAAGTGCGCCTGTCCATTGCCGGCTTTCAGGACAAAATCGCCGTATTCATGAACGATGGCAAGATGTTTTTGGCTGAACATCCTCTGGCGTCCACACACATCGTTAAGCCGTTACCCAGAAACCCGGAATTATCAACGGTTGTCGCAAACGAGTATTACTGCATGAGCCTCGCAGATGCGGTCGGATTGTTGGCAGCGCGAACACAAATTCATCGCATTCCCGATCCTGTGCTGATTGTTGAACGATTTGACCGGAAATATAACGCTAAACTTCTTTGCGTTGACAGGTCTCATGTCATTGATGGTTGCCAACTACTGGATATGCCGCCGCAATATAAATATGAAAGAAATTTTGGTGGCGGGCGGGACGTTGCGCACATCAGAGATGGCGCGAGTTTAAAGCAGATATTTGCTTGTGCTACTCTTTCAGAAATGCCGATGTTGTTTACTCAGCAATTATTACGGTGGGCGCTGTTTCAGTATTTGGTTGGCAATGCTGATGCGCATGCTAAAAACGTGTCTTTCCATGTTCGCCCCAAAGGAAAAATCGCTTTGTCGCCGACTTATGATGTCGTATCGACGGTGATCTACAATAGCCTGGAAGATACGATGGCGCTGAGTATTGGCGATGAGTTTAAATTTGAAGATATTCGGGCATTTCAATGGGCGATATTTGGGGCTGAATGTCATATCCCTGTAAAGGTTCTTGTCACAGAGATGCGCCGTATGGCGAAGAATGCCATCAAACATATAGCGCAAGAAACCGTAGATCTATCCTCGCTAACTGATCAGGAGCGGAAGGATATTCAGCGAATTCAGTATTTTATCGCTCAGCAAAGCGCCGCATTGCTCCGTGATGCCGAACTGGTCAAGGAAGTGCAGTTGAGTGATGTTGATGCTTATCCGTTATCAGGTCATTCTGCAAACTAGTTCGCCAAAAATCAAGGGGTAAGCAGACGTTCCCAGCCGACTTCCTGATTCAAAATGGATCGAACAAGAGGCAGATAACGGTTGGCCGTACTTTTCGGATTCCTCTTTAGCTTCGCCTGCCTGACTACATTTGTTATGGAAACCGTGATGTCGTTCAGCGTTAAATGGCCCAGACACGGATGCAGTCACGCCAGCTTGTCCTTATCCTGCTGATGAGTTCGCTTGCCATAAACTTGCGATCAGCTCAATTGCGTAAAAATTGCAAAAATAACCAATGGCGGCATGGTTGTTTTAATGTGTCATCCGCCTAATTTCAGCAGTCAGGCTGGTTTTATCGTTGATGTTGAGCTTGGTGTAAATCCGGCTCAAATGCACCCTGATAGTTGATGGTGAGACAAGCAACACCTGAGCGATGGTTTTGTAGTCGTCCCCGGATGCATACATCTGTGCGACCTCAAGTTCACGCTCGCTCAATTCGTCAGCGGCAATCTTTGGGCGAGCTCGCACTAAAAAAATGTCGCCTATTTTACTCAGGCAAACTGCAATTTTCGCCCCGACAAACTTTAATTCACCATTCTGTAGGTTGTGGCTCACGCAATTCGGCAAGGTCGGGCCTGTCCATTTTGGCCATTCCAGGCGGCAAATTTCGATGAACGAGGGGACGGCAATCTGGAGAATGCCAAGCGAGTCGCAGGTCGCGATTGTATTAAAGTTGCTGCGCTGATTGCCCGGAAACAGATAGGGTAGATTGTTAATCCAGTTTTGTCGAACCGCATCGATCAAATGAGGAAATATGACCTCTTTAAGCGCTCGCTCTGCCTCTGTAAATGGCTTATTTTGATTGGATCGGTACAGCGACATCGTGTTTAGCAGCTGCGTGTCGGCGTTGATTGTGGCCGTGCCGAGAATATGCTCCATCTCGTAGCGCTTGCAGTGGAACTCATGGATGTGCTACTCAGAATATAAAAGGGGAAAAGCTTACACCGGGGGAGTCCTTCAAACAGACGTTTGCCAGCGAAGATCCTTGTTCCAACAATGCTCGCAACATCGGGATTGTGGTAGGCGTTCTTGCGGGTGCTCTGTTGGGCAATAATGCAGGCGGAAACAATAGGCAGTTGGCAACGGTAATTCGCCAAGCAGCACATGCGGCTCCAGTTGCTCATGTCGCGCCAGTCGTTGCAGCAAACCCAGTTGCTCCCGTTGCGTCAGCTACACCTGCTGCCGAAGTGCATATTTCAGGGCTGCCGCTTACAGTTGATGAGGCTGTGCGCCAGCTGGAGTCCATTCAGGACAAGAATGCTAAGAAGGACTATATCCATACCCTGCCGCAACCCATGCAGGTGGAGGTAATTGCTGCAATCAAGGCTGCCAAAGAGGCTGAAAAATCCAATGCATCACGCGCTCAGCTAGATTCGGAATTGGATGCTTTGCTATGAAAAAACTATTACCACTTTCCATGCTGTTGTTCTCCTGCGTGGCCGCTGCCGGCAATAATGACGCTATTCCGACTTGCTATAGCGAGAAAATGTCCGCGCCAAAATCTGCCACAGATACTGAAATATTTTTGGTGATTGACCAGACCACGCTATTTGATGGTGGTCTTGAACAGTCAGTTGCTGACAATGTCCGTCCATTCCTGAAATCTGGAAATGCTTTTTCAGTAACGCAATTTTCCGCGTTTACTCAAGGCCATTACACGGATGTTATGGTGCCTGGTAAGTTGGATTCTGAATTGCCGAAGGGCTTGCGAGATAACGTTTCCAAGCCTTTGCTGACTAAATACGATCAGTGTATGGCGCTTCAGCCCCGTTTGGCCGGGCAATTGGTCGGCGGCGCAATGAAGGCCGCGTTTGGTGGTAGCAGCAGTGATATTGCCAAGTCTGATATTTTTGCCAGCCTGAAGGATATTTCCGGCAAGGTTCGGCAATCTCAGGCACAACACAAGATCGTGTTGCTAGCATCGGATATGCTGGAAAACTCATCAGTAACCAGCTTCTATGCCAGTCAGGCAGTTCGCCAGATCAACGCAGACAAAGAGCTGAAGCTGGTGGCGGAAAACCAGTTGTATGGCGATTTTGGCGGCGCTCGCGTATATGTAATCGGTGCGGGATTGTTGGCGGAAGATGCAAAGCATCCGAAGGGTATTTATCGATCCACTCAGACCATGCAGGCGTTAGCCAAGTTTTGGACAGGATATTTCCAGAAATCAAATGCTGAATTGGTCGAGTTTGGCCAACCCGCATTGCTGAATCCAGTTCATTAAAGACCCGGTCTGAGAGCTTAAAACAAGTATGGTTATTGCTGTTTCTTGATTAATAAGGAGAATTAAATGAGTGGATTTTTCAGTTTCATTGGCGGGTTGATCGAGTTTGTGCTGTTTCCCGGTGTGGTTATCGCTGTGATTGCATTCATGGGTTACAACGGCTTAAGAGCACTTGCTGAATCATGTCGTGAGACTGTGTCCAACATCGATATTGTGTGTAAAAAACAAATATCGCTGACAAGCCAATTACGTGAGGTGGTTAAGGGATACCAGGAGTCCGAGAAGCTTGTGATGCTGAAAATTTCTGATGACATGTCCTCGGCTGGAAAAGCCGCACAGGTTTATCAGCAATCCAATATGGTGCTTTCCGCAGCCGCTGGGATTGCGCAAAAATTCCCGGAGTTGAAATCCAATGAAAACTATAAGTTGCTGATAGGTAGCATTCAGGCGTGTGAAGCACAACTTGAAAATGCGCGACTGCAATGTAACGCGGCAATTAAAGCCTACAACGTTAAGCGAAGTTCTATTCCAACGGTGTTTTATGCGAGCGCAATTGGTTTTAAATCAAGGATATATATTGAGTTTGAGGGTGCGGGGCAGACCGTCGATATGGGCGCGCTCAAAAGTTTTTCCAGTGATGATGATGGCGAACGCCTCAACGCCCTGTTTGGGCAGGCTGGCGGTAAAATCCTGCAAGTTGGTAATAAGGCGATTGAAGGTGGTCGATTGATTGCCGGTGCCGCACAGGAAAAAATTGCTCAAATCACAGAGAAAAAAAGCGAGAGTGGTGATGGGGGGCTACTCATGAAAATAACAAGCACTGCTCTGGCTGCGGACAGATCATTAGCCTCGGTAATGTTTTTTGTGGGGGCTGTGGTACGAAGGTGGCAGACGCCTGACAGAAGTACTCTAGTGTCATGTCACGCATCAAATGTCGGATAGAGTCGTTTGAGTTTGATGCGGGCATCTTCCGTTGTGAATTGCCAGTTCACCTTTGCGTGAATCTGGTCGCGGTGCGATTGCCATGCGGCGACCTCTGCACCTAATTT
>JAPLQK010000040.1 GCA_026399735.1 Pseudomonadota bacterium | reverse complement strand
ACCGCATGGGAGCTGGCGCATCACGGCGTGCCGCATACCGTGATTGTCGATAACGCGGGCGGTCATCTGATGCAGCATGGCAAGGTAGATATGGTCATCGTCGGCACCGACCGCGTCACGGCGCGTGGCGATGTGTGCAATAAAATCGGCACTTATCTGAAAGCGCTGGCGGCCTTCGACAACGGCGTGCCGTTTTATGTGGCGATGCCGACACCGACGCTGGACTGGAGTTTGCAGGACGGCGTGAAGGAAATTCCCATCGAAGAACGTGATGCGGACGAGGTGACGCATCTTTCCGGCCTGTGTGATGATGGACAAATCCGCCGCGTTCAACTGACACCGACGGGTTCGCACGCCGCCAACTATGCCTTCGATGTGACCCCGGCGCGTTTTGTCACCGGACTGATTACCGAACGCGGGCAGGTTTCGGCCAATGCCGATGCCATTCGCTTGCAGCTTGCCTGAGGATATGAAATGAACGAGCTGCAACTGCGCACCGAACTGGTGCTGACGAGCAAAAACCTGGATGTGCTAGGGCTGAGTCACGGTACATCGGGCAATCTGAGCGTGCGTTACGCAGAAGGTTTTTTGATTACGCCGTCCGGCTTCGGCGCGGAAGGGCTGAGCATCGACGACATCGTCTTCGTGCATCTGTCTGGCGCCTCACAGGGGCGCTGGCAGCCGTCCAGCGAGTGGTTGTTTCATCGCGACATTTATGTGCAATATACTGAATTTAATGCAATTATTCACACGCATTCTAATGCGGCAACGGCGCTTGCGTGCATGAGGCGCGACATTCCGCCATTTCATTACATGCTGGCGTTGCTGGGGGGGGATAGTCTGCGTTGCGCCAACTACGCCACTTTCGGCACGCAGGCGTTATCCGATAACGCGCTGATTGCGATGACAGACCGCAAAGCGTGTCTGCTGGCGAACCACGGTATGATCGCGGCGGGTAAAAATCTGGCTGAAGCCTTGAGCAATACGATAGAGGTTGAAAATTTAAGCGAGCTTTATTTGCGCACGCTGGCTGTAGGTGAGCCGGTGTTGCTGACTGCGGATGAATTTGCCGATGCTCAGCGTCAGTTCGCAGGTTACGGTAAGCCGAAGCAATGAAAAAATGCCGCGCCGTTCCGGGAGGGGAAGAACAGCGCGGGCTTGAAGGTACTACATGGATGCGCTGAAAGAAGTAATAGCCGGAATCGCGACGATAAACGACAGAACGCCTGCTACAACCCAACGTACAAAACCGGCAACAGCAGAGTAAGCTTTTTTCATTTTGAATCCCTTCTTAAAGATTGAATTGGTGCAGCGGTTTGCATTCTCCGGTTGCGAATTATCGGCGTCAATAGCCGATAAAGGGCAATACAACAGGCGGTTAAATTGCGTACATGGCTGGTTTGGCATCACCGATAAACGGTTGTTTTTCTGGTATGAACGGTGTTTGGCAATCAGGCCGCTCCATACTTAAAACATGTGTAAGCCGAAATCATTGGTCGGGCAGCGTATTGGCTGGATTCGAATGACGTAGAAGCTGTTGCCATTACGCTGGATTAAGGTTAGTGTTGCCGCCATGAAAACCGCCTTGTCTCCCATTGAATCCGAGTTTGCCACGACTGAAGAAGCAGAAGCCTGTGAGCGCTGGTTTCGGGCCAAGGTTCAGGAGTCGCTTGATTGCAGTAACTTGTTGATTGCAAACGATTAATTGATGGCCGAAATGCAGGCGCTCATTGACACCAAACGCCGCGAACATGCTGCCCGTACTTTGGCGAACTAAAGCACGTTCGAGCCTGGCGCTGATTACTGGCTATATTGCTGAACGTAATCCGATTGCCGCACAACGCCTCAAGGGTGCGATACAAGGTTGGACAGCGAAATGTCAATGGTGGCAAAACAAGAAATGTGACCTGTTGGGTATAGAATATCCAAGCCGAAAGCTGATGCTCATCACATACAACAATGTGCCATCTGC
>JAPLQK010000117.1 GCA_026399735.1 Pseudomonadota bacterium | reverse complement strand
AAAAGCCATGATGCGATACTGCTCGGCACAAGTCATGGAGCGAACGCCACGGTCGCCGCCATACCGCTCGACATATCGGGTGAAGGTTGTCCACGGCAGGAAGTCCATTATTTGGGCGAAAAGCGTCTTGCCAGCGTTCATGGCATCCTCCGGGGGAAATCCCGGAAGTTTGCCCGAATCGGCGGTCGAAATTCAAATCGACACCACTCTTTATTGCTCGCAATCGCGCGTCAGCCGTGGCTTGCAGCGTTTCGTGTCGCTAATTAACCGGACACTAGTGACTCCGTATAGGAAAATAAGATAGGCCGAAATGCATATGCATTTCGGCCTATCTTATTTTCCTCAGATAAAGCTACTTCAGATTTTTCTGGCTGGCCCAGATCTGATTCAAAAACGTTCGTGTTGCATCAGGTAGCGCCATTGCCCTGCCGGTAATTTGGACATGGCAACGCGCCCGATACGGATGCGTTTCATCGCAAGCACTTCCAGTCCGACCTTTTGGCACATATGCGCAATCTGTCCGGGTATCACGCCCTTGAGGGCGAAGCGCAGACGGGTTTCGTTCTGCCAACTGACCTTGGCCGGCGGCAGCGGCTTGCCATTGAATTTAAGGCCGTGGTTAAGCAGGCTGAGGCCATCGGGGGGCAGTTCACCCGCAACTTCAACGATGTATTCCTGTTCGATGGTAGCGGCATCGTCGAGCAGTTTGCGCGAGACCCGGAAATCCTGGGTGAATACCAACAGGCCGCTGGCATTGCGTTCCAGGGGCGTGCAGGGCGTCAGCCGGAAAAAATGCTGTTTGAGAAGCTGGATTCCTGAACGGTCGTCGGCTGAACGTGTGCCGGCGCAAATGGCATCGATCTTCATGTCGTTGTCGGGCGGCTGATGAAAAAGCAGGGTCGCCGGTTCAACCGGAATGAGATTGGCGTCCGGGTGGAGTTCGACTATTTGTCCGGATACCATGAACTGAGGTTCTTCCACGATCAGGCCATCGACCATGACCCAGCCGCCGGCGATATAAAGTTCGGCCTCGCGGCGAGAGCAGGAAGTTAATTCGACGAGGCGTTTTGCCAGGCGGACGGGATCGGTCATGAAAAGTATATCGATAACATAAGGGATGCATTGTAAACGTTCAGGGAGGGCTTTCCATGTAAAATATCGGCATGGATACGATTAAAAAACCGGCAGGCAGGCCTGCGCTTGAAGGCATTACCTTAGAGGCCATCGTCACTCAGCTGTCCGAGCGCATGGGCTGGGAAGCTATGGCCCAGGCTGTGCCGGTGCGCTGCTTTACATTCGAACCCAGTATTAAATCCAGCCTGAAATTCCTGCGAAAAACACCGTGGGCACGCGCCAAACTGGAAGCTTTGTATTTGCAGCGGACTCAGTCTGGTCTGTGACAGGTTTTTAGTCTTCAGCGTCAATGACGGGGATGGTTTCATCAAGCAGTACTTTGATATCCTCTTCGCAAAGATTCAGCAGTTGCAGGCAGGCAGGCCCGAGCTTGACCCATTCCTGTGTAAAGCTGAGCCCTGAGTGCTGTTGCAGCAGATGTTCGGCCAGTTGCGCGACCGCAATCATGTAGCGGCTGTTCAGCGAGGGGGGAATGGTAGGTGTGTGAAGCAGTGCGACACCGTGGTGGTTGCGGATGGATGTGCAGGTTTCATCGGCCAGCCACCAGCTCTGCGCGAGCATGCTGCCTATGATGGCATGATTGGTAGGCAGGGCGCTGTCCTCCACTTCGGTGAAGCTGCGGCTGGTCTCATGATTGGCACGGTTTAAGATATCCAAATAGCCGGGGTTGTGAGTCAGCAGAATGGGTATCCCGCAATCACGGAAAAGTCCGAAAGTATAGGCGTCATCCGCGCGCAGTGAGTTTTTTGTCAGCTGTTGTGCAAGCCAGCCTGACAGTCGTGCAATGCGGGCCGAGGCATCCCAGAAACGTTCAAGGTGTGGCGATTTCGGGAAAGCCTGACGCATGACAATGCCTGCGATCGCCTTGCCTGCGACATTAAGACCCAGCATCATCAGTGCCTCTCTTGGCGAATTGACGCGACCGCGAAATCCGAAGAAGGGTGAATTGGTGATGTTGATCAGGCTGGCAGATAAGGCCACATCGGCTGCGATTATTCGCGTCAGATGGTTGAAGTCGGGTTCATCTTTCTGCATTTCTGCCCTGATGCGGTCGAGAATGACGGGCCGGGGAGGGATGCCGATTTCCCGTAACGATCTTTCCAATTGTGCTTCGACCGCAGTATGGGCATCAGTCATGTTGTTTTCCTGTTTTGCAGCCATTCCAGCAATATGTTTTCAGGCATGGGCCGCGCGTGAATGTAGCCCTGGATGGCGTGAACACCCGCCTCGCGCAATGAATCGAGTTGCTCGTGACTTTCAACGCCTTCGGCGACAACCAGCATGCCTAAATCAACGCCGAGTTGCGCGATCGCCCTGACTACCGAAAATGCGCGGTGGTCGTGCGGCAGTGCGATGACAAAAGCCCGGTCAATCTTGAGTTTGGTGGCGGTGATGTCTTTGAGCGTGGCCAGGCAGGAAAAACCTGTACCGAAATCGTCGATGGCGATCTTGACGCCGGAATCCAGAGCGGCACGCAGATTCGACTGAACCACGCTGGAATTATCCATGAACAGCGATTCGGTGAGTTCCAGTTCAATCAGTCCGGGGTTTACGTTGGCGCACAGCAGGGCGGCATGAAGGGATTGCGGAAAATGCGGCAAGGCGAACTGTGCGCGGGAAACGTTGATGGCCACCGGTGTGCGGTGTCCCGCCATGACCAGTCGCTGTGCAAATCTGGCGCCTTCGAGCAAACTCCATTCGCCCAGGCGAGTAATCAAACCCGTTTTTTCGGCAATCGGTATGAATTCGCCCGGAGACAGCTTGTGGCTTGTGCAGCGCATCAGCGCCTCGACGGACACAATCTGACCATCGGTATCGACGATGGGCTGGTAATGTAAGCTCAAACCACTTTGATCGATTGCTGAGTGCAGTTTGTTCTCGATTTCAAGTTCATGGCGGGGCAGACAGATGCCCATTCGTCCGGGTATGGATTCGGGATCCGCTGCCACTACGCGTCCGCCACCGGCGCGTTTGGCTGTGTTCATGGCACGATCAGCCCGTTCAAGGCAGTCAGAAGGCGTTTCATCCGCCCCGAGAATTGCAAAACCCAGGCTGGCCGACGGGTGAAGCAACAAATTGTTTAAAGGCAGCGGGATTTGAATCTCGTTCAGCAGGGAGGAGGCGAGGTGTTGAGTCTGAACGGAATCGACGGCAGGGACGAGGCAAACAAATTCGTCACCTGCCATCCTGCACCACAGGGCCTCTGTTCCCGTCTTGCACAGCAGGCGACGGGTAATTTGAGCGATAAACACATCGCCGCCCTGATGCCCGAAGGATTCGTTGATCTGTTTGATGCGATCGAGCGAAATCCAGATAATTGCGGGCGGTCGTTCAGGGGTGGCCTGAGATGCTAACCGGGCAAGCCTGGTAAAACAACTGCTGCGGTCGTGCAAGTCTGTGACCGGATTATTCACGGTTTTATGCAGAACCTGGTTGGTAAGTGGGAACATGGTGAGAGCTTAGTTGGCAGCTTGGGTTGTTGTCAAGCCGGGCATATGCAGTTGCTGTTTGAAAAAGCGCGGGCGGGGTCCCCATTTGTTTCGCCAGGTGTCAATTTCCATTATGGGGCGCATCATGAAGCGAATTTTCCTGTTTATTCTGATCAATCTGGCGGTCGTGTTTGCGATCAACATTACCTTGCGTCTGTTGGGCGTGGATCGGATGCCGGATCAGAGCGGCGCGTCGCTGGCCGGTCGTGAAAAGATGATCGCGGCGCTGGTATCTTAAGTTAAAAATCTGAATTAATCTATATAACTATATGATTTTATTAGATTTTATTGGATTTTTATGAGCGCATTCTCCGTGTGAGGTTTCAAGGAGGTTTACTCCCGGTCGGCGCGGTTGCTCTTCCAGATAGACAGCAGCAGCCACAGTCCGCCGATCGCCGAGCAGATAAGTCCTGTCAGGCCGAAAAATGGCAGGCCGAACAGTCTGGGGCCGCCGGATACGGTCATGACGATGGAAGAGCCGACGATCAGGGCTGCGACGACAATGCCGACCGCCAGCCGGTTGGCTGCACCGTCGAGCTGGTTGCCGACATGTTTCAAGTGCGCGATGTCGATATGGATTTCCAGGCGGCCGCGACGGGCGGCGCGCAGCAGGCGTGAGACGTCATGGGGCAGGCCTGCGATGAGCGTCAGCGCCTCAACGACTGCGCGCCCGCCGCGTTTGATCAGCGATGCCGGTGTATAACGTTCGCGCAGCGAGTGCTCCAGCATCGGCATGGCCTCAGAGGCGATGTCAAAATCCGGGTCGAGTTCGCGGCCCATCCCTTCCAGTGAAATAAAAGCCTTGACCAGCAGCGCCATATCGGAGGGCAGCATCAGCTGGTGATGCCTGAGGATGGACACCAGATCGGAGAGCATTGCGCCTAACCTGAGTTGTTTCAACGGCACGCCGTGGTATTGGTCAAGAAAAGTTTCAATTTCCAGCGTCAGCCCGGTCTCATCCTGCACGCTGTTTCCGGTCCAGTCCAGCAATACATCAAGAACGCGCCGGGGTTCGTGCTGAACCAGTCCCAGTAACAGCCGGATCAATTGCTCGCGCCGCTCTTCGGTCAAACGTCCCACCATGCCGAAGTCGATGAAGGCGATGCGGTTGCCGGGCAGATAGAACACGTTGCCGGGGTGGGGATCTGCGTGGAAGAATCCGTCCTCGACGATCATTTTCAGTACCGCGTGTGCGCCGCGCCGCGCGAGCATTTTGCGATCAAGGCCGGCCTCATCAACGGCCTGCAGCCGGCGACCGGGTATACCCTCGATATATTCCTGCACGCACACCCTCTCGCCGGTCCACTGCCAGTAGACGCGCGGTATCACGATGATGGGCGATTCAGGTTTTACGTCGGGCAGTTCGGAATATCCGGAAAAATTATGCGCGACGTGCTCGGCATTGCGGCATTCCACGGCAAAGTCGAGTTCCCGCCGCAGCGACAGCGCAAACTGACGTACAACTTCCCGGGGGCGGAAGCTGCGCAGTTCGGGACTTTCACCTTCGGCCAGCTCTGCCAGACGCATCAGCCAGCGCAGGTCGGCTTCGATGACAGGACGGATACCCGGGCGGCGCACCTTGACCACGATCTCGCTGCCATCCTCCAAACGGGCGCGGTAAACTTGCGCGATGGAGGCGGCTGCCATTGGAGCAGGATCGAACGACGCAAACAGTTCCTCGGGGGGGGCGCCCAAATCTTCAAATAGTTGTTGACGGATGACTGCATAGGGAACCGGTGGGGCGTTGTCCTGGAGTTTGCCGAATTCGGTGATCCATTCGGGTTCGAACAAATCCACGCGGGTGGCAAGTACTTGTCCCAGCTTGACGAAAGTCGGCCCCATCTCCTCCAGCGCCCGGCGTACACGGGTGTGGGCGGGCAGGTGTGCGTACTGTGTCGCATTGTTATGGTGCAATACCTGTCCTGCACGTTCAAGCGCATGGGTCAGTCCCATGCGTTCGACGATATCGCCGAATCCATAGCGTATCAGGATGACGGCAATGTCGTGCAAGCGCGATAAGTCCCGCACCGCCACCAGTGCCTGCAACAGCATCAGTCTTCCTTTGATCGATCAGGTTGGACGTGGTCGGCAACCCCGGTGAGCACGCCGGCTGCGATCTGGCGCATCAGGTCGGTCGTGGCTTGTGCCAGATGCAGTCCTGCCACCGCCTGAGCGCGCCCCGCCGAAGCTAACTGGTGTGTGATGACGGCAAGCGATTCCTTGATCTGTGCACCGATATGGGTGCCATGGGTGCGGCTATGATCGGCGAGACTGTGCAATATTTCCCCCGCCGCATCGCGTGCACTTGAGGCAGAAGTTTGCAGCGTTTCCAGAAACATCGCTTCCAGGCTTTCCAGATCGGTGCGCGCACGTGCGAGATCCTCGCCTGAGAATTGCTGCGCACGGCTCGTCGCTTCCTCGATCGCCAGCCTGGTGACGCCGGAAAACTGTGCAAGCGCAACATCCAGACCGGTAACGGCCTGTTTGAGCTGTGCGCGCGCAGTCTCGGTCTGTGCTGCAGACAGATTTAGCTCCCTTTTGACGGCTGCCCGGGCGCCGCGCAGCACACTGGCGGCGATTTGCCGCAAGGACTCGATGTCCAGCGAGCGCGAACTGATCTTGCGTAAGGTAAGTTGCCGCACCATTTCCTGCACATCGTGGCCTTGCTCGACGGCGTGGCGGACATCTGCTTCGAATGTATCGTCTTGCATGATGCGGATCCTCCTGATGATAGGGTTAACAAGTCAACGAAACCAACCGACGTTATCTTACACCGGTGCCGGCGGATGCGTTAAGGCAGAATTCGGATATCTGCGTCAAAATTCGTTGTAACGCAAGGTTCGCAGCGATAACCCCGCCATAGGCATCCTCGTTCAGTGCATTTTCAGATTCATCGAACAGCTTCACGGCGATAACCCGATTCCCTTTTATCTCTGTCAATTGCGCACGCAGCGTCAGCTGTATCCGGCTCGGGTTTGTGGTGAAATTTTGTTGCAGCCGGATGAGTTCGGTATCCAGTCTGAGATCGGCGCTGCCCGGTGCCTGAACGACGGCTTTGAACTCGGGTTCAAGTGCCTGAACCAGCAGGGGTTTGAGCATCCGGGCCGGGGTGTCTGCCCAGCGATGGGTCGCAAAATATTCCAGTTCGAGCGGCAGTCGCTGAAAAGCCATTTGAGGCGTATCAAAACCTGCCCGTGCAACAGGCATGCTGACGGCCAGCACCTGAGAGGATTTCGCATGGGCGATGGCAGGTTTTGCATCGAGCAGATAAAGGTGGGTGTCCTGCATTTCTGGCGCCTGCAAGGCAGTGCAGCCACAGAGCAGTGCGGCGAATATGAGTGTTATCCAGTAGTTCATTTTATGTAATATATTGATTAATAATGCTATTCTCCGGGGCCGCGTTTTGCGGCGGGTTTGCCGTACAGCAGCATGCTCGGGTTTTGTTCCAGTTCGCCGCTGATGCGCCGCAAGGAGGCGCTCAAATCGCGCAACTCCAGTACCAGTTGCTGTATTTCAGGCAGCGTCTCGCTGGTAAATTGCCGGGTGCTGTCCATCGTCGCTTTGGTGCTCTCACCTGCACGGCCAAGCTCGTTTGCCATGCGGTCAAAGGCTTCCGTGCTGTGTTGTATGCGCGCTGCCAGTTGCGGCAGTTCACCGCTCAGACGTGCGGTATTTTTCATGGTGCGCGCCGCGTTGGAAAGACCGGAATCGATGGCGGATTGACGTGCAGCCAGCGTGTGTGACAGCAGCGCAATGTCCGCCAGACTATGTTTGATGGCAAGGCGGTTATCTTCATCGAGCAAGGCGTTAAAATTTTCGCTGGTGCGATTGAGATTGGCGAGCAGTGACGTGAGCGATGTGTCGAGACGGGTCATCAGCGATGGTCCGGTTTTAATCACAGGAAACGCTGCGCCAGACAGCTTTTGTAGCGCGGGCGCATCGCGGCTGCCGCCGGTCAGTTCGACAAAGGTGAGGCCGGTCAAACCGTGCGTCTGGAGCAGCGCCACCGTATCCACTTTGACGGGCGTGCCATGTTCAATTCCCAGCGTCAATTGCACCTGTTCGACATTGCCGGGGGCTAAGGTGATTTTTTGTACGCGCCCGACTTCAACGCCACGGTAGCGAACGGGCGCATTGAGATTCAGACCGGATACCGACTCATTCATGTAGGTCTGGTAGGTGTCGTAAACGGTGCGATAGGATTTTCCGCTGCCAAGCCACAACACACCACCGATCAGTGCCGTGGCGAGCAGCAGGACGAAGATGCCGACGACGGTGTAATTTACTTTCTCTTCCATGCCTGTTCACTCGCGGCCCGCCCGCGCGGCCCGTAAAAATATTCCCTGATAATCGGATGTTCCATTTTCGACAGCTCTGTCATGGTGCCGACCCCCAAAATATGTCCCTCACCCAGTACCGCGACCCGGTCCGCTACACGCCACAGCAAATCAAGGTCATGCGTGACCAGCATGATGGTCAATCCCAGCGCATCGCGCAAGCGCTTCACCAAATCGTCGATGCCGGCTGCACTCAGCGGGTCGAGTCCGGCAGTGGGTTCATCGAGAAAAAGCAGTTCCGGATCGAGCGCGATGGCGCGTGCCAGCGCCGCTCGTTTACGCATGCCGCCGCTCAATTCGCTGGGATATTTACCGCCTGAATCTGCCGGCAGGCCGGTGAGTGCAATTTTCAGCCGGGCAACTTCGTCGATTAGCGTTGCATCCAGTTGTGTGTGTTCCCTGAGTACCATGCCGACATTCTCGGCGACTGTCAGTGCGCTGAACAGCGCGCCACGTTCGAACATGACGCCAAAGCGGCGCCGCAGCGGCAATGCTTGTTCGTCACTCATGCCGAGCACTTCCTGTCCGAATACGCGGATGGAACCCGATACCGGTTGTTGCAGCAGTAAGATGGTGCGCAGCAGTGTGGATTTCCCGCATCCGCTGCCGCCCACTAATGCGAAAATCTCACCGGGCTGTACTGAAAGACTGATGTTGTCATGCACCACGTTGTTGCCGAAGCGGGTGTGCAAATTGCGGACGTCTATGACCGGTGCTGTATTCATATTTTCAGCCAGTTGAATACGATGGAAAACAGTGCATCGGCCAGAATGACCAGGAAAATAGCCTGAACCACGCTTAACGTTGTTTGACGTCCGACGCTGTCGGCGCTGCCTGTCACCTGAAATCCCTGATAGCAGCCGACCAGTGCGATGATGGCGGCAAACACCGGCGCCTTGGCGACGCCGGTCAGATAAGAGGATAGCTGGATCGCATCGCCGAGCCGGTTGATGAAAATATCGAAACTGACGTCCAGTTTGGAGCGCGCCATGATCATGCCGCCCGCCAGTCCGGCCATATCGGCATAAACCGTCAGCAGCGGCAGCGCGATCACCAGTGCAATCAGTTTTGGTAATACCAGCAATTCCGCAGGTGAGATACCGATGGTTCGCAGCGCGTCAATTTCTTCGGTGACTTTCATGGTGCCGATCTGTGCGGCATAGGCGGAGCCGGATCGACCTGCGACGATAATGGCGGTCAGCAGCGGGGATAACTCGCGCAGCATGGATAGTCCCACCATGTCGGCAATGAATATATTGGCGCCGAAGCGCTGCAACTGATCAGCGCCCTGATAGGCGATCACCAGCCCCATCAGGAAGGACAGCAGACCGACAATCGGCAACGCTTCAAACCCGGCGGACTGGAGATTGTGCAGTATCGGGCGCCAGCGGATGCGATGAGGCTGAGTTGTGGAGTGCAGCAGGATGATCGCGGTTTCGCCAATAAAGGCGAGCATGTCGGTCATGCTTGAGAGTGTGTGCCAGGCAGACTGCCCGATGCGGGCCAATAAATCCGGCCGGGCAGGCAGGGTTGTTTCAGGTGCAATCTTGCAGGAAATAATCAGTTGCAGCAGGGCTTCAAATTCCGGCCGTAAACCGGTGATGGTCACCGGATGCCCGAATTGTTCCAGTTTGCCGGCAGTGCGGTGCAGTAACCAGGCGCCCGCAGTGTCCAAGGCGATAAGCTCTGAACAGTTAAACTCAAGCGCATTCGCGTCTGGCCATACGGCATCATTTATTTGTTGTTCGAGCCGGGCGATTTTCTGCACGATCCAGGCGCCGGTACAACGCACGGTTTGTCCATCTGTCGCAATGAACAGTCCGGCGGTATTTTCATCTGTTTGTGCAGCGCGTTCCATCAGTGGACAGATTTGTAGTGGAATTAAGGTTGTTCGACAGATTTAAAGATATTGCGAAGAAGCTGTTGAAATTATCTGCGCAATTTACCGAGATATCAAATGATTCATACGCCAATTAAAAAGGCCAGGGTTTACCTGGCCTTATTGTAGCGGTTAGCGGGTTATGTCGCCTTACTGTGCCGGTGCACCTGGTGATTTTGCATCTCGTTCTGCTTTGAGCTTGGCATCACTGGCTTTCATGCGCGCCTTGAGTTTGGCAACGCGGGCGTCGGCTGCTGCGCGGGCTGCCGCTTCTGCATCAGGCTGATTGACCGGTGATGCAACCGTTGCTTCAGCAGCAGGTGCTTCGGCAGCCGCTTTCGCGTCGGCTTCGGCTTTTACGCGCTCGGCGTCGGCTTTGGCTTCACTGTCGGCCTTGAACTGAGCCGCTTTGGCATCCGCTGCATCCTGCTTCGCTTTTGCAGCAGCGGCCTTTTTCTCCTGAGTTGCCGCTGCAGCCTTGGCCTTTTGTTCTGCCTTCAGGCGGGCGGCTTCAGCTTTGGCTTCTCTGGCTGCTTGCAGTTTGGCGACTTTGGCATCGGCTTCGGCTTGTGCGCGTGTTTCGTCAGCCGCTTTGGCGTCTGCTGCCTGACGGGCTGCAACATCAGCGGCGGCTTGTTTCGCAGAGGTATCCGCCGCTTCCCTGGCCTGTGCTTCGGCAGCCGCTTTCGCGTCAGCTTCTGCTTTTACGCGCTCGGCTTCAGCTTTTGCTTCACTGTCGGCCTTGAGTTGAGCCGCTTTGGCATCCGCTGCTTCCTGCTTCGCTTTTGCAGCAGCGGCCTTCTTTTCCTGAGCAGCTGCTGCAGCCTTGGCTTTTTGTTCTGCCTTCAGGCGGGCGGCTTCAGCTTTGGCTTCTCTGGCCGCTTGCAGTTTTGCGACTTTGGCATCGGTTTGTGCAGGTGCTTCGTCAGCGGTTTTGGTGTCAGGTGTTTTGACTGGTGGAGGAGCAATAACGGCAGCGGCTGGTTCAGCCGTTGCTGCTGGCTCCGACTCGGTTGACTGTGCTTTGAGCTGTTTGTCAATCCGTGTCTGCTGGCCAGATGTCTTGCCCGTTTTTGCACCACGATTTTTGTTTGCTATCGCAATGGCTTCTTTTTCGCGATCAACACAGGCTACCAAAGTATAGCTGCCCGTATCCAGCACGATATTATTTACGATAAAGCTGTTGGAACGGGGGTTGATTTGTGAATCCAGCGGCAACCATTTGCCGTCGAAATTGGACCAGATTGTCAGGCCGAGTTCACTCTTGATCTTGTCGCCGAGTTCGTGGCGAGTCGAGCCTTCGTTGATATATTCAATCTCAAGGTTGGCTTTAACTTCGCTGTCCGGTGTGCGGTTGCTGATATGCCATGTATGTTCCAGGCACTCCTCTGCATTGATCCCCTCTGGCAGCGCGACGGGGTCTTGCTGGAATGAGACCTGAACATCAAAGTGGCTGGGTTTTGAGATGCTGACCGTGTCCATTGCAAGCAGAGGTATGCCCAGCATAGGATCCACGAAGAAGATACGCTTGCCGGTTTCCTTGACGTCACGGGACGTCACGAGGGTCATTGGTTCGCGATGACGTTTCGCATAGAAATCAGCTTCAAGCGGCTGGAGCGGATCAAATGATTTATAGGGCAACCAGATTGGCGTATTCCATACGGAAGGCACCAGCATCAGTTTGTTCAGGTACTGATAGCGCCATTCGTTAAAGAAACGCAATCCATCGTACATGTAGTTGAAGTCGGATTTGTCAGGATTTGGATACATTTCGGTGACAATGCTGGCATGCGTTTCAGCACGTTTTTGTTCGATCATCCGGCTGAAGTTTTTCGGGTTGTACCAGCCTTTATAGGAATCTGCCTGCAGCGGTACGTCCGCAAACAGGTCATTTACTTTTGCCAGATAGCGTTTGTACAAAACCGCATTCTTCAGCGTTTTTTCCTTCAACGGGCTGGGAGCACCCGATTCAGGTGAATGCAGATACTGGAAGCCGGTGTTGAAGATCGTTCGCGGGTATGCAACGCCGAGATCAGCGACACGACCAAAGGCCATGTCATAGTCCCAGGGCACGAGCGTCCACTTTTGGGTCAGATTGCTGTAGTACAGGAAGTAGTTTTTGTTATAGGTGTCTTCACTTCCGGTCAGCGTGTTGATGACCAGCCAGTTGATGACAGAGTCGCTATCGAAGTTTTTGTTCAGATAGTCGTCAAACTTCTCTACCGGGATGGCGTCCAGTTCCTGCGCCAACTTTTTCAGGCGGCTGAAATCATGTCCGCCATCCAGACGGGAAAAGCATTTTTCCAGTCGTTTCATATCTTCGGGCTGAAAATTCCCGCAGAAATAGGTGTCTTCAGGGTTATACAACTCGCCGTCAGCACCCAAGCCGAAGCGTTCAAACATGGAAGGTTTGATCCATTCCACCATCAGGTAACGGCCGATGCGTTTGTCGTTGATATCCAGATTGGTGAACAGCATTTCCGGTGCCGCCATTTTCATGCGAGCCATCAGATCATGCGCCAGCCATTGATGCGCTTCTGTGACATCGGTTGCCATTGCATCCAGCGAAATCCTGTCCTGGCCGTGCCAGGTCGCGCCATTGTCGAATTTGACGATCAATGACTTCTTCAGGAAATTGCGAGTGAAACTGCCCTTGACAGTAACACGACCATTCAACGTGATGTCACCATCGACAAATTTCACAGGGAAGCTGGATTTGTCTGTCGGATCCTTATGGAACAGATGTTCCGCATCTTTCGGGTTCATCACCAGATGGACGCCGTTGGCTTGCAGATGATTTTCTATCTCTTTCCAGCTTGCAAATTTGGCGGCCTTTTCACGCATCGGGGACAGCGCTTCATCTTCCGCTTTCAGGCGAGCGGCTTCTGCCTGTGCAGCGGCTTCCCTGTGTGCGTTTTCTTCGGCTGCAATCTTGGCATCCTGCGCCGCCTTTGCACGTTCAGTTTCCGCTTTGGCATCCTGTTCAGTTTTGAGTTTGGCCGCCTTTTCTTCAGCCGCCTGTTTCTTGGCTGCTGTCAGTGCTTCCTTTTTAGCCTGTGCATCGGCAGCGGCTTTTGCCTTCTGCTCTGTCTTAACACGTGCCGCTTCGGCTTTTGCTTCTTGTTGTGCTTTCAATTTGGCGACTTTTGCATCGGCCAGCGCTTGAGCGCGTGCTTCTTCAGCCGCTTTGGCTTCTGCGGTCTGACGCGCCGTTTCTTCGGCAGCTGCCTGTCTGGCAGGAGCATCAGCCGCTTCCCGTGCCTGTGCTTCGTCAGCCGCTTTTGCGTCGGCTTCGGCTTTGGTTTCACTGTCGGCCTTGAGACGGGCGGCTTTGGCATCCGCTGCTTGCTGCTTGGCTTTGGCTAATGCCGCTTTTTTCTCTTGCGCTTCGGTAGTTGCTTTTGCTTTTTGTTCCGTCTTCAGACGGGCAGCTTCAGCCTTGGCTTCCATTGCAGCCTTGAGCTTGGCAACGCGGATGTCCGCTTGCGCTCGCTCCTCAGCTTCTTTCTGCATCTCTGCAGCTGTCTGACCGGAATTACTTGTGCCCTGCAGGGTTTGATCATTGGCAGGAGTCGCGACATCGTTTGTTTCGTCTACGGCCAATACACCAGCTGACAACGTCAGTAAGGCAATTCCCAATAATTTATATATATTTGTATTCATGGCAGCACCGCTATTAATTACGCCAAACTTTGGAATAGGTGACAAAAGCACCGGTAACATAACTCGTATTCCGTCCCCACAGCCCCTGTTCAAGGAAAATGTTCATGGATTCGGTAATGCTCAGACTGCGATTGACGCCGATTTGACCGGTGAGCAAGCTGTAATTGTCATGAATGTCCACCAGTGCGTTTCCCGGTGTCACGGTGCGTGTCTTTCCGAGTGAGTTTCTTGCGTCCAGTCGGGCGGTGAAGGACCAGCCACCCAGTTCCTTGGACCAGTCTGCATTTTTCAAAGTGTGACCGTAACTCATATAACCCCAGAGTTCACCGGGAACATCGCCTATCCAGTATTTGACGCCTGCACCGTAGGCAAAGGAGTTTTTTGCGATTTCCTGTTCAGTCAGAAAGCTTTCATAGGGATCCAGACGCGTGCTGGAATGGATGCCCGCTTTGAGTCCGAACTGTTTCGGTATCGCGGCAGCCCCGGTTACCGTTAAGTGCTGAGGAAAAATGGCGGCGACTTCCCAGTTATGGTCGATGAAGTAACCCATGCGGCCCCGGATACCGGTTTCAATGTCGTTAATACCCTGCTGTTTGACATTGCCGCAATTGAAACTGTCAAGTGAGGTTGAGGCATAGACGGTGTTGTAGTAGGAAGCACCGTACTCTGCATACAAAGGGATGTTTATGCCGCTGCCGCAGGTATTGCGCATGGAGCTTCCCTGACGGTCAAAGAAATTCCCGTTGTCCTTGAATCCGATGCCTGAAGATATGGCAATATCGCCTTCACTTTGCATCCAGCCTGCCTGGCTGGATGCAAGCGGCAATGCGGCCAGCACCATGATTGCCAGAAACTTTTTATTGATTTTCATAACCATCCTCGCAAGTTAACTCTTTTTTCGTTTGTTGTATCATTGCCCGAATCCTAGTGCTGTTTCCAATGACTTGAAACTGCCTCAGTTGCCGGTTTATTCTGTATTGTAAAATCCAGGTCTGTCATGCCCCCGGCATTTGCATCGCTATACCAGTTCCAGATCAATATTCCCTTATGCCAGTCGCCCGCCAGTTCCGCCAGCCATCCGTCCAGTACCTGAGCCTGCAGTGCAGGATCGGTCAGTGCATTTTTTTCGAATTGATCCGGCCACAACCACGGATTTTCCAGCGCTCCAGCGCGTGAAGTAATCCCGATTTCGGCGATCCAGAACGGTTTTTTCAGTTTTGCGGCTTCCATTCTGACTTGCCCGGCCAGTTGCTTCATTTGTTTTCGCATGTCGCCCTGCTCCAGCCTCGGATAATAGGTAACCGCCACGCTGTCGAGCTTATCCAATGCGGAAAAACTCGCAAGATCCCCAATATCGTGTGCAACGTAACTCAACTGGCCGTGGTAGATGCGATGAACGGCATCTGCCAGGGCGCGCCACTCAGGGCGGTTCTCCGTTTTGTGCAGCTCAGTACCGATCACCAGCATTTCGGTCTGGCTGTCCCCGGCCAGTTTCGCCAGTTCGAGCATCTGCCCGGTGTAGGCGGAAAACCAGCATGACCATCCCTGTTCGCTGGCCTGATCGATATCTCCTGCCCAACTGCCCTGTATCAGAATTTGCGGTTTCAGCACGACGTGCAGTCCTGCCTGATGCGCATAATCGATTGCACGGTGCAGACGCGTGATCGAATAGTGCTCATCGAGCGTCATTTCGCAACTTGCGGTTTGTCTGATGAAGGGCACAAAAGCAACGGTATTTGCGCCTAATTCCTTCAGGTGCTGCATGTTTCCCACGTTTTTCAGATCATCCAGTGCGACATTGTGGCTTTGCAGTAAATTAACGCCTTTTATCTGCATCTGGACGCAACCTGAGATCAGCATCAAGACCAACAACAGGGCCGCACGAAATATCAAAACGGCAATCCTTTATTTTTTGGCCGCAAGCGACTCGATGTCGTTGCGGCGATAGATACGCCATTGCTGATCGTCGTACACCAGATGGAATCCTTCCCATCCTCCCCAGTAAATGCCCTCGTATTTTTTGCCGATCGCATCTACCACGCTCAGGCGATGATTGGGGTTGAGTATGGCTAACTGATCAACGGTTTTAAGGAAATATTTGTCCACCAGCTTGACTTCAACTCTGAACGGCAGCACCAGATTGGTCACATTGCCCTTGGCTGCAATCACGCGGTAACCGGCGCGCTCGTCGATCAGGGTGCTGTAATGTTGTTCATTCAGAAATTTGGCTAACTGCACATCTGACGTTGAATCCGGCACGGAATGCAAAATGGCCGCTTTCCATTTGTTCAGTTGCGGAGCATCGCTGGTGTGCATGATCCACCAGCCCCCAAAATTGCCCAGCAGCAGCAGTCCCAGCAGGGTTTTCATCGAATTGCCGCGCAGTCTCGGGAGCAGCAGCAATGCGGTCATGAATACGGCCATCTGCATGAATAACACGTCTACCGCATGAAATAACGCGAAACCGACCGTGCCGATTGCTGCGGCAAAAGCCGGCATCAGAAACAGTTTTGGTGCGGTGTGCAGCACGCGTTCATGCATGCGGTTGCGCCAGATCATCCAGATTGTTGCCGGGGTAGCCAGCAGTGACAGCCAGAATGAATAGCCGATCGAGGCAATCCAGTCGCCCCCCCATTGATTCAGCCAGGAATACTGGTCTGAGTTCTGCCAGACGCCGTTATACATGGCTTCGGGCGCGTGCATGAACATGAACGGGTCGTTGTGGAACATCCAGTTAAGATACATCCACGACATGAAGGCAAACGCGAATGGCGTCAGCAGGATCACGTAAACGCTGGACAGCGATTCCTTGAGCATGCGGTCAGGCGCGATCAGCGGAATGAACGGGAACATCACGATGGCCAGATACATCGAGCGGTCGTCGGTCAGAAAGAAAGCGGCCAGCGAAGCCGTCAGAAACAGGATGGAGTGTAAATCGCGCAGCAGTACCAGGCGCACGACGCCAAAGCAGAACATATAGAAGACGGCGAAGGTCAGCGCATTGTTGAGACCGCTGGTTATGCCCCACAGCGCGAAGGGGTGACTGATGACCAGTGTCGCAAGTAACAGCCGTTCCTTGAGGCGGTAACCTTTTTTGACCAGAAAGGTGTTCCAGTGCGCAAAGACGCCTGCTGCCGCCAGTATCGAGAGCAGGTAGGAGACATATTCCGTGTGTAAACCGGGGAATTTGGTTACGCCCCAGAACAGATAGAACGGTACATAGGGAAACAGGATGCCGGAGTCTTCCAGACGGAAGTCATTGCCGCCGAAGGCGAGAATCTTGGCCCATACGCGCAGCGAATATTCGCTGTGATAGTCGTGGCTCAACAGCCAGACCATCAGGACGGAAAATAACGCCGTCGCCAGGATAAAAAATTCTAAAACACGATGTGATTTACGTTTTTGCATTTTGATTTTCGGGCAAATCCAGTTCTTCGTGGACAAAATGGGTCAGGCCATGCGTGGTCTTTTCCCAGTAAAAAGGATTGAAAACCAGTTGCCACAGCGCCTTGTAGCCCGCCAGAGACAGCAGCATCCAGTAGAACGGCGCAGTGAGTGCATACGGGATCAGCGTGTAGTTGTGCCGTTTGAAGGCGCCCAGCATGTACACGTAAATGAAAAATCCGTTACCCATCAACAAGTTAAACAGGCTCATGTATAGAACGATGGGCGGAAAATACGAGTCCAGCGCCATGGTCTGCGTGATCAGCCAGAAGAAATACATGCCATACATGAAGGGCAGCAACAGGGTGGTCATGATGGTGCCGCCGACAAACATCTGGAAACCCCAGAATCCGGCGTGCCCCAGCGTCCGGTAGGTATCGATGGGATGACGCATGTAAACCAAATAGGTCTGCATGTAACCCTTTACCCAGCGCGAACGCTGACGGATCCAGTTGCCCAGTGCGCCGGTGGCTTCCTCATAAGTGGTCGAATTGACCACGCCCACCCGATAGCCGAGCTGGGTGATGCGCATGCCCAGATCCGCATCCTCGGTGACATTGTAGGGATCCCACAGCCCGATCTCGCGCAACTTATCCATTTTGAAGTGATTCGAAGTGCCGCCCAGCGGGATGGGGATGCGCAATATATCCAGCCCTGGCAGGAAATAATCGAACCAGATCGAATACTCCAGCGTGAACATGCGCGTCATCCAGTTTTCAGTGGAATTGAAGTAGTTCAGACGCGCCTGAACGCAGATAACGTCTTCCGCAGACTGGGCAAAGGTGATCAGCGCCTTCTTGAGTTGTTGCGGTTCGGGTTTGTCTTCTGCATCGTAAATGGTCAGAAATTTGCCGCGTGCAAAATTGAGGGCGTAATTGCAGGCCTTGGGCTTGGTCTTGGGCAGGGAGTGCGGTACGCGAATGATTTCAAAGAACGACTCAAGCCCCAGATCTTTTGCAGCCTGAATGGTTTCCTGATCGTCCTCTTCCAGAACCAGTTTAACGTCCAGTTTGGATTTAGGGTAATCCAGTTTGCGCAATGAGGCGGCGATAATCGGCAGCGTCTTGGCCTCCTTGTACATCGGCACCAGCACCGTGTACAGAGGGAGCGAGGCATCGTCAAGGTTTGCCAGCATCCTGTCGGTAATGCGCATGTCGACTTTTCTGTGGCTGCCCACCCAGGCCAGCGTGGCCTTGAAAAAGTAATTGATGAGAAAGAACAGACCCGCAAATATATTCAGCGCAATCAGACTTGCCGTCGGCCAATAAACGAAAATGCCAAACATCGCAGACAGTATCAGGCCGATCTGAATCAGTTGTTGTACGGTAAAAACCTGTTTCGCGGACTGTTTCGGCCGTGCGAAGCTGAGCGCATGAACGGCAGTATGGTTGAAGAACTCTTTACCGCAGGCCTGAAGATGCCAGATGATGTCGAATTTGCTGGTCATGACGTAATCCACGTCACGGCCAAACTCATTTTCCGCGAACTGCATGGATGCGTCGCCGATGTCCGCAATCGCCACCATCAGTCGTCCTTCGTGGTGCTTGTAGGGTACGACCAGATGTTCCAGGTATTGGCCGTACAATGCAGATTTAAGCAACGTTGGCTCGGCGGGCTCCTTGTAAAAATCTACAAAGGGCATATCGAAGTGTTCTGCCAGCGTATGGTAAAACTTTTTGGATGTCACCCAACCACGGGCCATGATCACATCGCCCAGTCTCGATCCCCAGTCCTTCTGGATAACAAGCGCCTCTTCCAGTTGAACGGGGCTGATCAGCCCGTTCTTGATCAGGATTTCGCCGAGCCTTAGTTTCTTTTTGCTGTTATAAAGCATCAGAACTCACTTTGTCTTTTTTTGATTGTGCAGAATGCGGCGATAGATCATCACCAGCACCAGGCCCAGCGCTGCCCATCCCAGCGCGACGATCCAGAAACGGTAGCGTCCGAGCTTGCTGAAGAAATCCAGAAACTCGGGATACTCGATCTTGGCGCGATTCATCTGGCGCGTTTTCATGTTCAGTACTTCACCCGATTCGTCGGCAAACGAGGTGTCGCCCTGCTCCAGGAAGTATTCCTTGATTTCGGATTTTGCGTGATCCTGCGAAGGCGCGAGCCACAAGCCGCCCATGCCGTTGTGCTTCACAACCTGCGCGATAGAGATGCCGGGAAGATTTTTAACCGCCAGCAATACCCGTTTGTCATCTGTCTGAACTTCGACAGAGCCGTGGTCGAAGCGTACCGTCATGTCATCCAGCGCAAACATCGGACGGCCATAAATCATGAACGGGCGCACGGGTTTGAAGGTGGCCTTTTCGCCCAGATTGATAACATTCATATTGGCCAGATCATATTTCTGATCGCTTAATACGGTGGTCAGCAGGACCAGATGCTCAGGAGCAAAGTATTCCGGTTCCACATACAAATCAAACCCGTTCGAAAAATAGGGGTGCAGATCATTGAAGATGCGTGGATTGGTGTCAAAATGCTCAAATTCAATGGTGCTGTCGCGCGTGATCTGCATCTGGTAGGAAGACAGGCTGTTCTGGCAATCGCGTGGCGCAAAACGCTGTGCCATGATTTTGACGTAGTTACGTCCAACCCACTGGCTGTAGTTGGCGATATTGAATGTGAAGGACTGCGTCTTGCCGGTATTCTCGACGGGTTGCACTTCCTGAAGGATGTTGTTTACGTAAACGAACAGCAGCAGGCGTTCGTTCATTCTGTCCTTGGAAGGCGGTGCCACCACGTTGACGTGGATTGATTTTATGCGCATATCGCCGGGCACTTGCGGGAGACCTGCGAAAAACTTCCAGTCTACTGTACGCGTAATGGTGCGCGGCTCATCGTTCAGTCCCATTTCGCTCAGCGTAAAAGTGCGTGTAGTGCGCTTGTCTACTGAAGACGGCGTCTGATCGAGATATTCTCCCTCCAGTGTCACCTTGCGCCAGTCGCGCGACAGCAACTGCATATCCCGTTCGGATGCGGCCTCGGTCAGTGCGATAATGTTGGACAATCCTTTTACATCGCGGTGAATCACGGAGATGTTGCTGTCAGCCTTGAAATCGCCGGCCGGTACGCCCGGAATACTTGTCAGCCATTGGGCCAGTTCAGCGCGTTCAGCGACGACGATATTGCCCACCTCCGGTAGTTGCACAAACCCTACCGTTTTGCCTGAGACGCGTATATGGGTTGCGGCCTGCAGAATCACTTTCATGACTTCCGGCGTCAGTTTTTTCGGGATGGACATGGTTACGTTTTTCGGCAACACACTCCACACGCCGCGCAACGATTCAACCTTGTTTGACAGCCCTGACAGTTCGACACGAGTTTCAGGCAGGATCTGGATGTAGTGCAGTGCAAAAATACGCTCATCGAAGCAGCGCGAGTCGGTCGGCATGATGGATGCCTTGATGGTCAGCTTGAGGTGGCCGATCTTGAGATCATCGGCGCTGATCGGGATGTCCAGTCCGCTTAAGGTCGGTTCAAGGGCCAGCGGCGTACTGTAGGCGGTATGGTCGTTCACATCGATACGCAGGTTCGGTACCGCGCCGGTCAAAGCCGACGTTTTATAGCGCAGTTTGATGACCCCGGATCCGGCAAGCGAATCCACAGGGAGCGGGAAGAATACGGTAAATTCGTGTTCGGAACTCGCACCTTCAAAGACATTGCCCTGAATAAACCCCATTTCATACAGAGAAGTCACTGCGATGTCCGGAAGTCCTGCGCCCAGTTTTTTCAGGGCGCCGACATCCATCAGCGGTTCTGCATGAACTTTGATTTTGTCAGATTCGCCGGCTGTTTTTGCGGGATCGACGGCGGCGGTCGGGGTGGCGCGTGCCTCCGCTAATGTTATGGACAGACATGACACGATACACGCGAGCAGCGCGCAAATTGCAGATTTCTTCATCACCCCTCCTGGGCACTGTATTTCCTGGTATGTATGGTTTTTCATCCTGTTATCTGCGGATGTTTACACCAAACTTACATATATTTTCCGTATTCTACCTAATAAATTAATTTTTTTCTGTTTTTACGGAACTTTTTTTAGTTATCAACGATCTTCGTAATATTTGTGCAATATTCTGCTGGTTTGTAAATGCCGTCATCATGGTGCGCCTGCAAAGGCGGCGGGCAGCAAAAAGGCCAGGAAGTATCCTGGCCTTTTCAGATAATTCATTCATTTACGGCATTGGTGCGGGTGTCGGTGAATTTTCTGTATTTACGTCATCTTCCGAGGTATCCTGCGGCGGGTTGCCGTCGTAGACCAGGCTTTCACGCCGTTGCAAGTAGGCGTCGCGTATGAAGGCATAGCGATCTATGACGGCGCCATCCAGCAGGTTTTCATTGTCGAGCAATTGTGCGCGGCGTTTGATCCCCTTGGTCAGGTACATCTGGTTGCGGGTGCGCACTTTTTTTATTTTTGAAATCATGCTGAACTGACTGTCGCCAATGTCGCCGATGCTGTCGCGAAACGTGCTTGGTCCCAAAACGGGCACGACCAGGTAGGGGCCGCTCTTGATGCCCCAGTAGCCCAGCGTCTGGCCGAAGTCCTCGTTGTGCTTTTCCAGATTCATCGAGGCCACATCGACCAGCCCTGCTACGCCGACGGTGGAATTGACCAGTACGCGCATGCCGTCCGATAAGGCCTGGATAAATTTGAATTGCAGCAAGTCGTTCGCGGTGACGACCACATCATCCAGATTCGAGAAGAAATTGATCACCATGCTCTTGCCGGTATCCGGCATGACTTTGTTATAGCCTTGCGCGACCGGTTTGACGACAGCCTTGTCCAGCGTGTCATTGAACGTATATACGCCACGGTTGAATGGCTCGAGCGGATCGGACGCGTTTTTCGGGGGCGTGGCGCAACCCGTCAGGATGACAGCGGCAAGTGCGATAAAGGTGCGTGTGAATTTCATTTCATCTCTCGGTGCGTATGCGTTAAAAAATGCGCGTGTTTCAGTGAGCTGGCAACTGTTTCGATAAGCGTACTAAATGGTGCGGGTGACCGTCCTCAGTTCGCCTATGTGTAAACTGAATGTGCCGTTATTGCGCTCGGCAAAGTAATGTTCCAGACTGTAGCGTACCGGGCGGAAGGCCAGTTCATTCCAGGGTATTTCGGCCTCGCTGAACAGTCTGACTTCCAGGCTTTCCTGTCCGGGGCCGAAATCCAGATCAAGCAGGCGCGCTCTGAACAGCATGTGAACCTGGTCGATGTAAGGCAGGCTGTACATCGAATACAAGTCGACGATTTCGATGCGTGCACAGGCTTCTTCCAGCGTTTCACGTATTGCAGCGTCCCCGGTACTCTCGCCGTTTTCCATGAATCCGCCGGGTAACGTCCACAGGCCGTAACGCGGTTCGATGGCGCGGCGACACAGCAATACTTTATCTTCCCATACGGGGATTGAGCCGATCACCATCCTGGGATTCTGGTAATGAATGATGCCGCATTTGCTGCAGATATGTCGCGGACGGTTATCATCAACAGGCACGCGCAGTTCTACGGCGCCACCACAGGATGAACAGTATTTCATTTCCAGAATTGCCACCATGCTTTATTGGCTTTTCCGTTGATCAGCGCAGCCTCCTGAGGTGTCATCCCTCCGTTCGCAGCCAGTACCCGTTTGGCGCCATCGCGTAGCTCGGTTAAACCCATCGCGTCATAGGCGTCCACCATGATTTGCAATGCTTCGCGCGATGACGGGCTGTTCGGATAAGTCTTGAGTATGCCCTGCGCCCGGTTAGTGGCAGCGATATAAGCGCCACGGCGCAGGTAGTAGCTGGCAACATGCAGTTCGTGTTTAGCCAGTGTGTTGGACAGATATTGCATGCGCAGTCTGGAATCCGGGGCGTACTTGCTGTCCGGGAAGCGGGTGACCAGTTCCTTGAATGCGTTGAACGAATCCTGTGCGGCTTGCGGGTCGCGCTCGGACGGATCCTGTGCGGAAATGGAGCTCAGTACGCTGATTTCGCCGTTGAACGTCGCCAGACCTTTGACGTAGTAGGCATAGTCGACATGCGTATTGTTCGGAAACTGTTTGATGAAGCGATCCGCTGTGGAAATCGCCGGATCGGGTTCGGCCTGACGGTAGTAAGCGTAAGCCATTTCCAGCATGGATTGCTGCGCATATTTTCCATAGGGGTAGCGCGATTGCAACGTTTCATACAACTTGATTGCCGTCGCGTAACTGCCGCTGTCAAGTTCCGTTTTAGCCTGGTGATAAAGCTCTTCTGCAGACAGATTCTTCGATATGTCGGAGGCGTCCCCGGTCGGCAGAGGTGTGAACATGCTGCAAGCAGCTAACGTAAGCAACAAAAATACGGCTAGAATATGGCGCATGACTGAATCCGAAAAATATTTGCGCAATTATAACGCACCCGCCGACGATGTAATCCATTTTGTCGTTCCTGCCGACTGTGTCGGTCTCCGTCTTGATCAGGCGCTTGCCAAATTGTTGCCTGAGTACTCGCGCAGCCGTCTGCAAGAGTGGGTGACCTTGAGTCAGGTTTTGCTGGACGGCAAACCGGCTATCTCCAAGCAAAAGGTTTGGGGGGGCGAAAAGCTGGAAGTGTTGCCGCAAGTGCAGCAATCCGAACAACCCTATCTGGCCGAAGATATTCCGCTCGACATCGTTTATGAAGACGATGACCTGCTGGTGATCAACAAACCGGTCGGTCTCGTGGTGCACCCGGGCAGCGGTAACTGGCAGGGCACGCTGTTGAATGCGCTCTTGCATCACGCGCCGCAACTGGAACTCGTGCCGCGCGCCGGCATCGTGCACCGTCTCGATAAAGATACCAGCGGTTTGCTGGTGGTTGCCAAGACCTTGATTTCACAAACTAATCTGGTGCGTCAGTTGCAGGAGCGCAGTGTGAAGCGCGAATATCTGGCGCTGGTACATGGCGAATTGCAGCATGGCGGCTATGTAGATCAGCCGATAGGCCGACATCCTTCGAATCGCGTCAAAATGGCGGTGACAGATACCGGCAAGGACGCGGTGACGCATTACAAGGTTGAAAGGGCATTTCCCAGTTGTACGCTGCTGCGTTGCACGCTGGAAACCGGGCGTACCCATCAGATCCGTGTGCACATGACCTGGCTTAAGCATCCTTTAGTCGGCGACAGCGTTTATCTGAAGGGCCCGCAAAAATGCGTGTTGCAGCTGCGCGATGTGTTGACCAGATTTCCGCGTCAGGCGTTGCATGCGACGCGTCTGGCGCTTGAACATCCGGTAACAGGCGAAATGATGGAGTGGCATGTGCCGCTGCCGGAGGATATGCAGCAATTGCTCAAGCAAATCAGAGTCGCACTGGATGAACCTGAGTCCGACTGATTATTCAGTGCCTGACTGGCCTGCGCCGGCATCCGTCAGAGCGATGCAGACCACCCGGCTGGGCGGCGTGAGTGCCGCGCCTTATGCCAGCCTTAATCTCGGCGATCATGTCGGCGATGCGCCCGTCACGGTGGCGCGCAACCGGATGCTGCTCAACATGATTTTGCCCTCAGAGCCGGTATGGCTGGAACAGGTGCACGGTATTGCGGTGGCGGATGCGGATCGCGCGAGTTGCATTCCTCAGGCTGATGCATGTATCGCACGTCGCTCAGGTTCGGTGTGCGTGGTGATGACTGCGGATTGCCTGCCGGTGCTGTTGTGCGACAAACAGGGCAGCGTGGTGGGCGCGGCGCATGCCGGTTGGCGCGGTTTGGCGGCAGGCGTGATCGAAGCCACCGTCAATGCGATGGGTGTTCCCCCGCAGAATCTGATGGCGTGGTTAGGTCCTGCGATCAGCCGGCAGGCATTTGAAGTGGGCGATGAGGTGCGCGCGGTTTTTGTGGAAGCCGATCCGCAAGCCGCATCCGCCTTTCTTCCCTCCCCCTGCAAGGGGGAGGGCGGGGGTGGGGGTAGAAAATATATGGCGGATATTTACGCCCTGGCCAGGCAGCGACTGAACGCCATCGGCGTTGCTGAAGTTTACGGCGGTGATCGCTGCACCTACAGCGAGCCGGGGCAGTTTTTTTCCTATCGCCGCGACGGCGTGACCGGACGGCAGGGCACATTCATCTGGCTGGAAAAATCAGCTGATGTTTGTGCGCGGTAAGTTGTTGATAAGGTGCCGGCTATGGATTACTTTTTCGTAAAATTTGTCAGTTGGGCCTGGGAATGGAAGTACATTCTCGGCCTGATTCTGGGTGCCGGTTTTGTAAAACAGATTTTCCTGATATCGCCACGCGACCGGCTGTTCTCGTTGTACATGTTCGCCAGTTTTTTTCTGATCGTCACCACCTACTGGATACTCAAGCCGCTGAAAAAGGCGCTGTTTGTCGGCTACTACAAGCTGCATGCGTTGAATTTTCTGGGGCAGGCCATTGATGCGGCGCAAGTCGAGTTGCTGGCCAAGGAACTGAATATTGTCGTCGCATTTTTTGCGATGATCGCCTATACCTTGTTGTCCAGACGATATAAGCGCGAGCATTACACGCTGCTGGTGGCATCATTCTTTGTCGTTTGTCTTGCGCTGTTCTATTTTCTCCTCAACGTCAGCAGCGCGCTGTCTGTGTGGGCGTTTTATTTGTTCGGCGATTTATTTGTCACCAGCATGTTGTTGATGTTCTTCTCTTTTTTGAACGACAGCTTCGATTCGAAAACTTCCAAGTTGACCTATGGTCTGATCGGTACCGGCGGTGTGCTGGGCGGGTTTTTTGGCAGTTCCGTGATCGCTCATCAATCTTCATTGGCCGATCCGTCCTATTCAGTACTGTTGTCTTTGGCGCTGGTAATCGGGATTGTGCTGATCGAACATCTCGCCGCGCACATTATCGAACGCAGGCCGGTGCTGGACTTCCATTGCACCTCCGACACGCCGTTGCCCGAAGGCGGGATGGCGGCTCATGCGATGGAAGGGATGCGTCTGACGATGCGTTCGCCCTATCTGCGCTGGCTGGCCGGCATCGTGATGTTTTACGAGATCACCTCGATTGTGCTTGATTACCAGTTCACGTCCAGCGTGCTGCACTCGGTTGCACCTGAAAATTACAAGACCTATTTCGCATCGGTGTATGCATTTTCGAATTTTGTTGCGCTGCTGGTTCAGGTTTTTCTGACGAGTTGGGTAATCAGGCGCTGGGGGATTGCGGTTGCGCTTTGTGTTTTGCCGGTATCGGTATTGTTAGGTTCGCTGGGTTATTTAATCTTCCCGATTCTGATGTTCGGCAGCCTGCTGAATACCTTTGATTACGGATTTGCCTATTCCATACAGCAGACCGCCAAGGAATTGCTGTATGTGCCCATTTCGCGCCAGGAAAAATACGAGGCCAAGGCATTCATCGATATTTTCTGGTTGCGTCTGGGCAAGGGTGCTGCCGTACTGCTGGTTTACTTTGTCAGCCTGGGTTTTTCAGGAGATGCGGTGCGATGGCTTTCTTTGTTGCTGGTTTTGGTCATGCTGGGCTGGATTGCGCTCGGTATTCTGGCCGGCCGCTACCATAAGCGACTTGAGGAAGAACAGTCGTAGTTGTCCGTCGAGGTGGATTAAATGTAACTTATTGATTTTAAATAAAATTATCTCATTAGCCCTGAATCCTGTCTTTCATATTCCCAGTTCTTGTTGAATTTTCTCCATCATGGCGCGCAGCGTTGCCACCTCCTCATTGAGCCGCTGCACATCGGCCTGCAGTTCGGCTATTTCGTCAAATTTGCGATGAGTGGCCGGGGTGTTGAATACTTCCGCATCCACCGCGCCGCACAACAGGTGTGCCCAGCGGTGTTCGCGTGAACCGGGCAGTTTGGGTAATTTGATGACCCAGGGGGTTGGGGCCTCACTGAGTTCTGCCAGAAAGGCTTCCACCGCAGAGATATCGCCAAACGGGTGCAAACGGTCGCAATTGGTGCGCAACTCTCCTGCCGTCTGCGGGCCGCGCAGCATCAGTACTGCCAGCAGTGCGACCGACTGTTCGGGCAGCCTGAACCCCCGGCGTGCATTGTGGGCATAACGCATTACGCGCCCGCCGCTGGATTCGATGATCAGCGAATACTCTTTAAGCTTGTCTATCGCCAGCAAGACCTCTGTTTCGGTGGCAGACATCACCGGATCGCGCGCGGTTTTCTGGTTGCAGCCCAGGGTGAGTGTGTTAACCGACAGCGGGTAAGTATCCGGTACAGTTTTTTCTTTTTCGATCAGTACCGCCAATACGCGGGCTTCGAGGGGCGAGAAAATCGGCAGCATTGTCATGATTTGTCCGGGTAAAAACAGGAAGCTTAAATGCTATCACGCGGAACGGGATGCAGGGCGCACACCGGGCAAATCAAAATTTCTGTTGTATTCAGCTCGATTGCCAAATTGAGGTATCCTCTTTGGCCTGCAACGGATAACTAAGGGATATTTATCATGGTACGCATCGCTATGTTAGCGTTTTTGCTGGCGCCCTCAATCAGCTTTGCGCTCGAATCTGCTGAGCCGAGTTATAAACTGACGATGGGTCGCTATGTCTATTCCGGGGGCGTCGGGAGCAACGACATCAATTTGCGTAACAGCTCTGACGCGGGAAATCTTTGGGTTGGTTATTACGAATCGGCACAGCGTGCCGAGGCGCAATTGCGCGGCGGCTGGGATCACACTTTCGAACTGGCGAAAGTACGCGTATCACCGTCGCTTCAGGCGGCATCTATGGGTTTTTCCTCCTTGAGCGTCCAGGCCGAAACAGGTGAGAGCTGGTTTGTCGGGGCGGGACTCGGGCGAACCAATCTTCGTCCCTATTCAAATCTGAATTTCGACCCGAACGATTCCTGGACGGCGTCATTCGGTAAACGCGCTGCCAGTGGCGAGGTGTTTTACCTGCAACAGGTTCGGGATAATCGCCTTAATCCCGATCAGCGCCATATTCACGCTTACTATCGCATGCCATTGGACAACGGGGATCGTATCACGCTGGATCTGCTTTACAAAACCGGTCTGGTGAATGACGCACTGATTCATAAATGGGGTCTGTCGGTAGCATATGACTGGCCAAAATTTTTTATCAGCGCAGCCTATGATCCCAAGGTCAATTTTTCAACTGACAATATGCTTCGCACCTCAATAGGCGTTCGCTTTTAAGTGAATCCGTTATAATCCGCGACCTTATATTTTTGAATGAGTCCCATGACCGTTTTGCTGTGGATTGTCGCTTCCAGTCTGCTGGGCGGTACGTTGAGTGTGTTTTGCGCCGCATTATTTGCGCTGAACGCCCGTGCGCACTGGGTAAATGCGCTGGTCAGCTATGCGATCGGCGCGCTGCTGGGCGCAGTGTTCCTCGATATTCTGCCCGAAGCGATCAAACTCACCACCAGCGGTGCGGCGCTCAGCGGCACGATATTGGCAGGCATCCTGCTGTTTTTTACGCTGGAAAAATTGCTGCTGTGGCGGCACTGCCACCACGATCATTGCGAAGTGCATGAACCGCATGATGTGCCGCAAGTGCACCGACGCACCGGCCTGATGCTGGTAGTTGGTGGCGGTTTCCATAATTTTGTCGATGGCGTGATCATCGCGGCTGCCTTCCTGACCGATGTGCATCTGGGCGTCGTCACCGCACTGGCGATCACCGCGCACGAAATTCCTCAGGAGGTAGGGGACTTCATGATCCTGCTGCACACAGGCTACAGCCGTGCGCAAGCGCTGATGCTCAATATGCTGGCCAGTCTGGCGACGCTGGCAGGTGGCGTACTGGCGTATTTTGCACTTCAATCCATGCAGGGTGTCGTGCCGACCCTGCTGGGGCTGGCTGCTGCAAGTATGATCTATATCGCGGTGGCTGACCTGATCCCCGGTTTACATCAACGCACCCGCTTGCGCGATACACTGGAACAAGTCTTGCTGATCGTGGCAGGCGTGTCCTCAATATTTTTGGTCAACCTGGCAGTTGGCGCCTGAACCTGAAAGTTTAAAATGAACAATCCAATTCCCAAAGTCGGTTTCGTCTCGCTCGGTTGTCCCAAGGCGACGGTGGACTCCGAACACATCCTGACCCGCCTGCGCGCCGAAGGTTATCTGATTTCCGATACCTACAAGGATGCCGACCTGGTGGTGGTGAATACCTGCGGTTTCATCGACAGTGCGGTGGAAGAGTCGCTGGATGCGATCGGCGAGGCGCTGGCGGAGAACGGCAAAGTGATCGTCACCGGTTGTCTGGGCGCGAAGGGCGATGTGGTCAAACAGGCGCACCCGAAGGTGCTCGCCGTGACCGGCCCGCACGCGACCGACGAAGTGATGGAGGCGGTGCATCAGCATCTGCCAAAACCCCACGATCCGTATATGGATTTAGTGCCTGCGCAAGGCATCCGTCTGACGCCGAAACATTACGCTTACCTGAAAATTTCCGAAGGCTGCAACCATCGCTGCACCTTCTGCATTATCCCAAGCCTCAGGGGTGATCTGGTCAGCCGCCCTGTCGGCGATGTGATGCAGGAAGCGCAGAATCTGGCCAACGCGGGTGTGAAGGAATTGCTGGTGATTTCTCAGGACACCAGCGCCTATGGCGTGGACGTGAAATATCGCACCGGCTTCTGGGGCGGCAGACCACTGAGGACGCGTATGACCGAACTGGCCGAGGCGCTGGGAACGCTGGGCGTGTGGGTGCGGCTGCATTACGTCTATCCCTATCCGCATGTGGACGAAGTGATTCCGCTGATGGCGCAGGGAAAAATATTGCCCTATCTGGATATACCGTTTCAGCATGCCAATCAGCGCATCTTGAAACTGATGAAACGTCCGGGAAATAGCGACGGGGTGCTGGCGCGCATCAAAAAATGGCGCGAGATTTGCCCGGAACTGGTGCTGCGCAGCACGTTTATCGTCGGCTTCCCCGGCGAGACCGAAGAAGAATTCGAGGAACTGCTTGATTTTATTGAAGAAGCTCAACTGGATCGCGTCGGCGCATTTGCTTATTCGCCGATAGAAGGTGCATTAGCCAACGACTTGCCCGATCATGTGCCGCCCGAGGTTCAGCAGGAGCGACTGGCCCGCCTGATGTGGTTGCAGGAAGAAATCAGCGAAGAAAAACTTAAGCTCAAAATCGGTAAGAAACTGACCGTGCTGGTGGACGAAGTGGACGAGGAGGGTGCAATTGCCCGCAGTTTCGCCGATGCCCCGGAAATCGACGGTCAGGTGTATATCGTTGACGGTCAGCATCTGAAGGTCGGCGACAAGGTCGACGTGGTGATCACCGATTCCGACACGCACGATCTGTGGGGTGAACTGGTTTAACAGTTGCTTGCGCAGTCCATGATTCCCCGATAAGCTGTGCCGATGTCAATCGGTGCGCTTAATCCTTGAGGTGATGCCATGCCAACCATTTCCATGTTTTACGGGATTCTCGTCCGGATGTTTTTTTCGCGATATTCTGCAGCATAATGTGCCGCATATCCATGCGGATTATCAAGGAAAAGTCGCCGTATATTCAATTCTGGACGGAGCGCTTCTGGCAGGTGAACTGCCTCCAAACAAGCACAAACTGGTCGTCGCCTGGATCGAGATTCATCAGGAAGATTTGCAGGCGGACTGGAATCTGGCCGTGAATGGTAAAAAACCATTTCCAATCAAAGGACTAGATCAATGAGAATCGCAGATGTTCAACCGCAGTCGAACTGGCTATTGTTCATTATTGCTGATGACGGACGTGTTGGCAGATTTGATGTCAGCCCCTATCTCGAATATGAGGCATTTGAGGCGCTCAAAGATCACCGCGAGTTTATCAAAGTCGTCAATGGCGGTTACTTCGTCGAATGGGATTGTGGTGCTGATTTGTCGGCGGACACCATTGAGGCGCAATGGCAATTAGTTGGCGAAGCTCAGGCCGCCTGACGAACCGAAAATGTGGACAATCAAGGCCGTTGCTTGCGCAGTCCATGATTCCCCGATAAGCTGTGCCGGTGTCAATCGGTGGGCTTAAATCAACGAGGAGTCAGATCATGGATAAGCAATTGCCTGAAATTGAATTGGTATCATGCGATATTTGTCTCAAAGAGGTGCCTGTGTCCGAAGCGACAACCCCGGAGGCTGTTGATTATGTTGCACATTTTTGCGGGCTGGAATGCTACGCGAAATGGCGGCAAGGCAGCGAATCACAGCCGGGCGAAGAGGCAAAGAAATAGCTAACCTGCCCGGCGGGCAGGGTTGAGATGACTATTTAGCGGGCGTTTTTTCAGAACGTTCTGCCGGCGGCATACCGGGCGGCATGTTTCCCCGCATGTCTTTTCTGAACTGTTTGCGTTCTTCCGGCGACATTTTCTCGAAGCGTTCGCGCATTTCACGGCGCTGTGCAGCGCGTTCTTCCGGCGGCAGTTTCTCGTAGTGTTCGCGCATTTCACTGCGCTGTGCAGTGCGTTCTTCCGGCGTCATCTTCTCCCAATGTTCGCGTATTTTTGAACGTTTCTCGGCACGCTGTTCCGGGGTCATACTGTCCCACTCGCGGTGCATTTCATCATGTTGTTTGGCGCGCTCGTCTGGCGTCATCTTCTCCATATACTCACGAATTTCACGGCGTTTTTCGGTGCGTTGCGCAGGTGTTAATTTTTCCATTTCCCTGTGCATCGTTTCACGCTCTTTCGCGCGCTCCTCAGGCGTCATGGACTTCATGCGCTCCATGTGTTCCTGAATGCCGGGTGCCGGCGAGAGATCCGCTGCGCTGATGCTGAATGAGGCAAAAATGCCGGCGGTGATGAGAGTCTTGATAAGTGTTTTCATGATTGAGATCCCGATGATTGATCAAACTTGTTGCCGTGACGGAGGCATCATAAGCGTTAATTGTAAGTATAGTGTTTTCGTCGGCGCCGATTTTGTAACAATTTGTTTCAATCAGTGCCTTAACCTTTCACCCTTCACATGAAATAAAAGCACAAAGTGCGCCTATATTTCATGGGGAAGACCCTTGCGGTCTTGCGGCATGAATCCTCCACTCTGTATCATGCCGCCATGACTAATACACAACGCATTCTGATCATAGACGACGACGCGCGATTGCGCGAATTGCTGCTGCGTTATCTGGGCGAACAGGGCTTCAGCGTCAAGGCCGTCGGCGATGGCAGCGCGCTGGACAAGGCGCTGTTGCTGGGCCGCTACCATTTGCTGGTACTGGATCTGATGCTGCCGGATGAAGACGGACTGGCGATATTGCGCCGTCTGCGCGCGGCAGGCGAGAATGTGCCGGTCATCCTGCTGACCGCGCGTGGCGACGAGATCGACCGCATTATCGGGCTGGAAATGGGTGCGGACGATTATCTGCCCAAGCCGTTTAATCCGCGCGAGCTGGTCGCACGGATTCAGGCGGTGTTGCGTCGCAAGGGGATGCAGGCCATCGGCGCGCCCGAAGGCAGCGAAAAAACGGTCAGCTTCAGTGATTTCGAATTGAATCTGGCTACTCGTGCATTGAGCCGCGCAGGGGTGTCGATCGCATTGACCACAGGTGAATTCGCGTTGCTCAAAGTACTGGTGACGCATCAGCGCATCCCCTTGTCGCGCGACAAGCTGACGGAGCTGGCGCGTGGTCGGGATCATGATCCCTTTGACCGGGCGATCGACGTGCAAGTCTCGCGCCTGCGCAAACTGATCGAAGCTGATCCGGCCCGTCCTCGTTTCATCCAGACGGTATGGGGGCACGGTTACGTGTTTGTGCCGGACGGCACGAAGCCGTGAAAAGTCTGATCAAAAACCTGATACCGGCATCGCTGCTGGCGCGCGCCTTTTGGCTGATCGTCGTGTTGATTGTGGCGTCGCTGGCCGCATCGGTCGCTATTTTTCGTCATGCCGAACAGGAACCGCATGCCAGGCAGATGGCGCAACTGGTGGTGTCGGTGGTCAATCTCACGCGTGCCGCCGTGATGTCCGCAGCGCCTGAATGGCGCGGTGCACTGTTGGCAGAACTGGCCGATGCAGAAGGCCTGCGTGTGCATATTGCAGAAATCGGCGACATACTTGAGCCGTTGCCGGATCAGCCGCCGCAATTGCGCATGATGGTCGATCAGGTGCGCCGTAAACTGGGCGACGAGACTCGTTTTGCCGGCGAGCGCAACGGGATTGAAGCCTTGTGGGTGAGCTTCTATATCGGGCATGAAGAATTTTGGGTGGCGCTGCCGCGCGAGCGCCTCGAACACCCGGTGTCGGAAGTGTTGCTGACATGGAGCGGTGTCGTGTTGCTGCTGGCCTTGCTGGGCGCATACTTCATTGCGCGTCAGGTGGCGCACCCTTTGAAGCGGCTGGCGCTGGCGGCAAAATCGTTGGGGCAGGGCGAGACACCCGCGCAGCTTCCGGAACAGGGGGCGCAGGAAGTGATTGCGGTATCCGCCGCCTTTAACCAGATGTCCGCCGACCTGGCAGCGAATGAGCGTGAGCGCGCACTGGTGCTGGCGGGTATTTCACACGATTTGCGCACCCCGCTGGCACGGGTGCGGCTGGCCGCCGAAATGAGCAATGACGAAGGCCTGCGAGAGGGCTTGACGGCCGATGTGGAGCAGATGGATGCGGTGATCCGGCAATTTCTCGATTACGCGCGCCTCGATGAAAGTGAAGCGGTTGTATCGACTGACGTACCGGCGCTGGTCAGGGAAGTGGCGCAGCGTTTTGCTACAGCGGCCAAATCCATCAATCTGGAATTAGAACCCGTGCCGGCGTTGGCCGTTCGCCCCTTGTTGCTCAGGCGTGTGCTGGCTAATCTGCTGGATAACGCCATCAAATACGGCGGCGGCGAAATTGCCGTGCAATTGTGCAGCGTGGCTGACAAGATCGTGCTGACAGTGATGGACAGAGGTATCGGCATTCCCGAGGCGCGACGTGAAGCTGTCAAGCGACCGTTCGTCCGTCTGGATGCGGCGCGCAGCGATGTGACCGGGTCGGGTCTGGGGCTGGCGATCGTCGAACGTGCCGCCCGTTTGCATCACGGTGAGTTCCAGTTGGACGAACGTGCCGGCGGCGGGTTGGTAGCGAGATTGATTTTGCCGCTGTAGGTCGTGCCAGGAGTCGTATGTAAATTTGGAGTCTTTTTGATTTGCCAAATTCAGTACAGACTGCCGCTTCCCGAAAGTGAATCAGGCTGCAATGGCATCCGGAACGTGATGCAGTATCATCAGGCTACTTTCCGGTATTGCACACATGGCATAAGGATTGCCGTTCAGATCGGAAAACTCCACTTCCACCACACC
>JAPLQK010000104.1 GCA_026399735.1 Pseudomonadota bacterium | reverse complement strand
GGCCTATGGGCACAACGGAGCAGAATCGATGATTTCGGACGGGTAAAGCGAAAAATGTAGCTTGAATCGTGAAAAATCTCATCCAAGGATGAGACGCTCCCCGCTGAAACCATTAGGTTCAGCTATTTTGCAAGAAGCTCTATAGTGTTGGTTTTGTTAATAATGATATTTAATAGGGTTAATAATCACTGAGCCATGACGGTCATGGATGGACTTGAAATTGCATGCCATGACGGTGATGAATTTTGAGGGAAATGCATTTTGCGGTATCATCGCGCCTTACAAAAAACATTTGATAAAACCACTAGCCATTCCGCCGGACAGTCAGCAGGACGACAGCCCGGCGGCAGGTTATGTTCGGGTACACGCATGACCAAGTACATTTTCATTACCGGCGGCGTTGTCTCTTCCCTGGGGAAGGGGATTGCCGCCGCTTCTCTTGCGGCGATTCTTGAATCGCGCGGCCTTCGGGTTACGATGCTCAAGCTCGATCCTTATATCAACGTTGATCCCGGTACGATGAGCCCGTTCCAGCACGGCGAGGTGTTCGTCACCGAGGACGGCGCGGAAACGGATCTGGATCTGGGGCATTACGAGCGGTTTATCTCCGCCAAGATGCGCAAAGCCAACAACTTCACCACCGGCCAGATTTACGAGAGTGTGATCCGCAAGGAGCGGCGCGGCGAATATCTGGGCAAGACGGTGCAGGTGATTCCCCACATTACCAATGAGATTCAGGCCTTTGTCGAACGCGGGGCTGCGGCTTATCACGGCGATGCGGCCGATGTGGCGATCGTCGAAATCGGCGGTACAGTGGGTGACATCGAGTCGTTGCCGTTCCTGGAAGCTGCGCGCCAGATGGGTTTGCGTATGGGGCGCAATCAGGTTGCCTATGTGCATCTGACGCTGGTGCCTTATATTGCCACAGCAGGAGAACTGAAGACCAAACCGACCCAGCACAGCGTGCAGAAGTTGCGCGAAATCGGTATTTTCCCGACCGCGTTGCTGTGTCGCGCCGACCGGCCGATCCCGGACGATGAACGCGCCAAGATTTCACTGTTTGCCAATGTGCGCGAAGAGGCGGTGATTTCGATGTGGGATGCGGCCAGCATCTACATGATTCCGCAAATGCTCAACGATCAGGGGCTGGATCGCATCGTTTGCGAAGAACTGAAGCTGGATTTGCCGCCGGCTGATTTGTCGGTCTGGGCCAAGCTGGTGCACTCGCTGGAAAATCCGCAACATGAAATTACCATCGGTATGGTGGGCAAATATGTCGATCTGACTGAATCTTACAAGTCACTGATCGAGGCGTTGCGTCATGCGGGGATACACACCGAAACCCGCGTGAAAATCGAATACATCGATTCCGAAGCGCTTGAGACAGCCGGCACGCAAGGGCTGGAACATTTCGACGCGATACTGGTGCCGGGCGGTTTCGGTGCGCGCGGCACGGAAGGCAAGATTGCAGCCATTCGCTACGCGCGTGAAAACAAGGTTCCCTATCTGGGTATTTGTTTAGGCATGCAGCTGGCCGTGATCGAATATGCGCGCCATGTGGCGGGCATGACGGATGCGAACAGTACCGAACTCAATCCGCAAACCGAACATCCGGTGGTCGCCCTGATCACCGAATGGCGCGATCGCGAAGGCCGTGTCGAGACGCGCAGCAATGATTCAGACCTGGGCGGTACCATGCGCCTGGGTTCGCAGCGTTGCCCGGTTACACCCGGCACGCTGGCGCAGCGCATCTACGGCGATGAAGTGAATGAACGCCATCGTCACCGCTACGAAGTGAACAATCACTATGTGCCCGCTTTGGAAAAAACCGGTTTGATTATCTCTGCGCGCACGCCGACGGAAAATCTTCCTGAAATCATGGAGTTGCCGCAATCCATGCACCCGTGGTTCGTCGGTGTGCAGTTCCATCCCGAATTTACTTCCACGCCACGTGCGGGACATCCGCTGTTCCGCGCATTCGTCGAAGCCGCATTGCAACGTCAAAAAACCAGTTTGTAGTTTACGGTTTTCAGTTGACAGCAAACAGAAAGATGGTGATATATGAAACTATGTAATTTTGAAGCGGGTTTGAACCAGCCGCTGTTTCTGATTGCAGGTCCTTGCGTAATCGAATCGGCACAAATGGCGATCGACACGGCCGGTGCTTTGCAAGAAATTTGCCGTGAATTGAACTTACCGTTCATTTACAAGTCTTCATACGACAAAGCCAATCGCAGTTCCGGCAAATCGTTTCGCGGCTTTGGGTTGGATGCCGGACTGAAAATCCTCTCGGATGTGAAGTCGCAACTCGGCGTGTCGGTATTGACCGATGTGCACAGCATCGAAGAAATCGGCCCGGTCGCAGCGGTGGTGGATGTGTTGCAGACGCCGGCATTTTTGTGCCGGCAGACCGATTTCATTCATGCCGTGGCACGTTGCGGAAAACCGGTGAATATCAAGAAGGGGCAATTTTTGTCGCCCTGGGATATGCAGAACGTGGTTGAAAAGGCACGCGATGCCAGCGGACTGGATAACATTATGGTCTGCGAGCGCGGCGCATCGTTCGGGTATAACAACCTGGTATCGGATATGCGATCGTTGGCGGTGATGCGCAATACCGGATGTCCGGTGGTGTTTGATGCCACGCATTCGGTGCAGTTGCCGGGCGGTCAGGGAACGGTTTCGGGCGGTCAGCGCGAATTCGTGCCGGTACTGGCGCGTGCCGCAGTGGCAGCCGGAATTTCCGGTCTGTTCATGGAAACGCATCCGAATCCGTCGCAGGCGATGTCGGACGGGCCGAACGCCTTTCCGTTAGGCCACCTGAAGGCGTTGCTGAAAACGCTGATGGTGCTGGATCAAGCCGTCAAGCAGCAGGGGTTGATTGAGGAAACGGTCGACTTGAAGAACGTTTAAGAACTATTTGCATTGTAAGTTATTGATTAATAAGTATTATTTGATTTGTTGAGGAAAAATAGATGAGTGCAATTGTTGATGTGATCGCCCGTGAAATTCTGGATTCGCGCGGAAATCCTACTGTAGAGGCTGATGTGTTGTTGGAGTCCGGTGTGATGGGTCGCGCGGCTGTGCCGTCGGGTGCTTCCACTGGCGAACGTGAAGCGATGGAGTTGCGCGATGGCGACAAACAGCGCTATCTGGGTCGCGGCGTGTTGCAGGCAGTTGAATATGTGAATACCGAAATCGCGGAAGCGATCATTGGCCTTGAGGCCATGGAGCAGGCCTATATCGATCAGACCATGATCGATCTGGATGGTACGGAAAATAAATCCCGTCTGGGCGCAAATGCAATTCTGGCGGTTTCCATGGCGGTTGCGCGTGCAGCAGCGGAAGAGTCCGGTTTGCCGCTGTATCGTTATCTGGGTGGTTCCGCCAAGATGCAGCTGCCTGTACCGATGATGAATGTGATCAATGGTGGCGCGCATGCGGTGGGCGGTTCTGACATGCAGGAATTCATGATTGTTCCGGTCGGTGCACCGAGTTTTCGCGAGGCGCTGCGTTATGGAACGGAAGTGTTTCATGCCCTGAAAGCGGTATTGCACAAGCGTGGTCTGCCGACGACTGTCGGTGATGAAGGCGGTTTTGCTCCGGCATTGGGTTCCAACGAAGGCGCGCTGAAGGTCATCGTCGAGGCAATCGAGGCGGCGGGCTACGTGCCTGGTGCGGATGTGGCGATTGCGATGGACCCGGCTTCATCCGAATTCTACAAGGATGGCATGTATCATCTGAAAGCGGATGGCATGGTGCTGACTTCAGCGCAGATGGTTGATTTATACGCCAGCTGGGTGGACAAGTACCCTATCATCAGTATCGAAGACGGTATGGCTGAAAATGACTGGGATGGCTGGAAAGTGATGACGGACCGTCTGGGTAAGAATATTCAGATCGTCGGCGACGACGTGTTCGTCACCAACACCAAGATACTGCGTGAAGGCATCAAACGCGGCATTGCCAATTCCATTCTGATCAAGGTCAACCAGATCGGCACACTGACAGAAACGTTTGCAGCGATCGAGATGGCCAAGCGCGCAGGTTACACCGCCGTGATTTCACATCGTTCGGGCGAGACTGAGGACAGCACCATTGCCGACATCGCTGTGGCGACCAATGCACTGCAAATCAAGACCGGATCGGCTTCGCGTTCGGATCGTATGGCGAAATACAATCAGTTGTTGCGTATCGAAGAAGATTTGGGCGATGTCGCCAGTTATCCCGGAGTCGATGCGTATTACCAGCTGAGATAGGCTGTGATGGTCGGGTAATACCACATTCGCCCCGGGCTGAGGCTCGGGGCGTTTTTTATCAAGGCGGTGAGTTGAAAGTTTCAACACGTACCCATGAGAATCGTCACACTGATATTGATCGTTCTGCTGCTGATGTTGCAATACCCGCTATGGCTGGGTAAAGGCGGCTGGCTGAAAGTTCAGGATTTGCACCGTCAGGTCGAGGTTCAGCAGCAGGTCAACGGACAAACAGAGGTACGTAACGGTTTGCTGGATGCTGAAGTGCGCGATTTGCAGCAAGGCACCGAAGCGATCGAAGAGCGCGCACGCAGCGAGCTGGGAATGATCAAGAACGACGAGATCTTTTTTCAGGTGCTGGATGAATCCGCCCGCCACCTTGCTGAAAAGCCGGCATCGTCCGTTCCTGCTGCATCCGGTATTGGAAAATAACAGTTAATACCCCAGCGCTCTTGCGCCCTGATAAAAGACAAAGCTGACCAGCCAGGCTAGCGCCAGCGACCAGGCCAGGGAGAGCAGCGTGAAGCCGATGCTTTTTGATTCGCTCTTCAGCGTGGCGATGGCGGACAGGCAAGGCGTGTAAATCAGCGTGAACAGCATGAAACTGTAGGCCTGCACCCAGTCCAGCTGACCCGCCAGTGCGCCGCTCAAGGCATGCCCTGTCAGGCCGTAGATGACTGCGAGCGAACCGATGACGATTTCTTTGGCAACGAAGCCGAAAATCAGCGCGATGGTGAGCTGTTCGTTGATGCCGATCGGCGCGAACAACGGATGCAGCAGGCTGCCGATCATGCCGGACAGCGTGCCGGCGCTGGCAGGTTGAGCCGAGAATGGAATATGCGTGAGCAGCCAGACCAGCACCACGCCGGCAATGATGAAAGTAGTGGCGCGTTGCAGGAAATGTTTGACCTCCAGCCATCCGCGCAGCATCATCTGGCGCAGCGTCGGAAAACGATAGGGAGGCAGTTCCAGCACGAACGGTTCGCTGTTGGCAAATTGCCCTTTGAACAGCAGTGCGGTGAGGATCGCGGCAGCAAAACTGAACAGGTACAGGCTGAACAGCACCAGCGGGGCCGTTTTCGCCGTGAAAAGCGCTGCGGTGATGAAGACAAACACTTGCAGGCGTGCCGAGCACAGCGAGAACGGAATCACCAGCATGGTCAGCAGGCGCATGGCGCGTGAGCGCATCACGCGCGTGCCCATCAGTGCGGGTACGTTGCAGCCGAAGCCCATCAGCAGCATCACGAAACCGCGTCCGTCCAGTCCCATCCGGGACATCAGCGCATCCATCAGGAATGCGGCACGCGACAGGTAGCCGCTGTCTTCCACGATGGCCATCAACAGGAAGAACATCACGATGACGGGAACGAATGCCGCGACGGTCGCCAGGCCGTTATAAATGCCGTCCAGCAATAAGCCTTGCAGTACTTGCGGCAGGCCGGCAAGCAGCGGGGCAAGCGCCGCCTCGCGCACCCGGCTCAATAGTTCCGCAATGCCGGTTTGCAGCGGTTGGCTGAAAAAGAAGATGCCCTGAAACAGCAGGTACATGATGCCGAAAAAAATCGGCAATCCCAGCCAGGGGTGCAGCATCACGCGATCAAGCTTTTCAGTGAGATTTTCCGGCAGACGCGCGGGAATCTGTACCGATTGCTTCAGTACGCGTGCCATTTCAGCTTCGATGTGTTCGTCCTGCTCCAGTTGCGTCCGGACATTTTCAGCCATGCCGGGTGTCGGGTAGCGCAGCGCGCGTGTCACGGCCTGCAAGGCTTCCGGGTAGCCGGTGCCATACTTGCCGCTGAGCTTGAAGATCGGCATTTCCAGCAGCGCGGACATTTTCTGACTGTCGATGCTGATGCCATATTTTTTGGCTTCATCGGACATGTTGAGCAACACGACAATATTCATGTTGAGCTGTTTGAGTTGCAGCAACAGGCTCATCTGTCGTTCGATCTGGGTGGCATTGATGATAACCAGCGCCAGATCCGGCACATTGTCGTGCAGGAAGTGGCGCACCACCTGTTCGTCATCGGAAAAGCCGTGCAGGTCGTAGATGCCCGGCAGATCGATGATTTCCACCATGTCGGCGCCCAGCAGGATTTTTCCGCAAAGCAGTTCGACCGTGATGCCGGGCCAGTTGCCGACCCTCGCCGCGCCGCCGGTCATGCGGTTGAATAGCGTGGATTTTCCGGTATTGGGCATACCCAATAGAGCGACGCGCTTCATGTCTTGCACACTCTTATTTTGGCGGCTTCGCATCGCCGCAACAGGATATCCGTCGTGCCGATGCGCGCTTGCAAAGGCCCCCCGAAACTGGCTTTGCGTATCAATTCGATTTGTCGCCCGTTGCGAAAGCCGAGCGCCAGCAGACGCTGGTGCAATGCCTCTTCGGCATGGATCGAAACAATCGTGGCGATGTCGCCTGTTTGCAGTGTGGCAAGTGTGGTTGCAGGCATGGAGACGGTAAAATTCAACAGTGACCGCATTATTCCACAGCCGTCCGGTACTTGTCGCGTACGGCTTGTCAGTTATTGCCCATTTGGCAACATTTCTGCAAGAATTGTTTGCATTGTCAGGGACGGTATATTTGCCCTGCCCATTAGGTTAGAATGACGCCTTTGCTTGTCACGAAAACGAGAGTCCAAATGATCAAGGGTAGTATTGTTGCAATCGTCACGCCCATGCATGAAGATGGCAGTCTGGATTTGTCATCGTTCCGCACGCTGATTGATTTTCACATTGAACAGGGCACGGATGCCATTGTGGTGGTGGGCACTACGGGCGAATCGCCTACCGTCGATCTGATCGAGCATGAATTGCTGATTTCAGAAGCTGTGAAACATGCCGCCGGCCGCATCCCCGTCATCGCGGGTACCGGGGCTAACTCCACCAGGGAGGCGATCGAACTTGCCTCCTTCGCGAAGAAAGCGGGAGCTGATGCCTCGCTCACCGTTGTGCCTTATTACAACAAGCCGACTCAGGAAGGCATCTATCTGCATTTCAAGGCGATCGCCGAAGCGGTAGATATGCCGCATATCCTGTATAACGTCCCGGGTCGCACGGTAGCGGATATGAGCAATGACACGGTATTGCGTCTGGCTCAGATACCGAACATCGTCGGTATCAAGGATGCGACCGGTAACATCGAGCGGGGCAGCGATCTTATAATGCGTGCACCGGAAAATTTTGCCATCTACAGCGGCGACGATGCCAGCACGCTGGCGCTGATGCTGCTGGGTGCGCATGGCACGATTTCCGTCACGGCGAATGTCGCGCCCAGGCTGATGCACAAGATGTGCATGGCGGCACTGGCAGGTGATGTGGTGCTTGCGCGCGGGATTAATTACCAGTTGTTGGGATTGCATCGCAACCTGTTCGTCGAAGCGAACCCTATTCCGGTGAAGTGGGCGGTGGCACGGATGGGCCTGATGAAGAATACCTTGCGCTTGCCGCTGACGCCGTTGTCAGAGGGCGCATACAGCATCATTGAACAAGCCATGCGCCAGGCTGGCGTATTAACACGTGAGGAATAATATGAAAGTTTTGTCTGCTGGAATTTGTAGCGTCGCGCTGATTTCGCTGGTCGGTTGCAGTGCAATGGGCCTGAACAATAAAAATATTGATTATGGTGCAGCTGCGACGCAGGTGCCCACGCTGGAAATCCCGCCGGATCTGACTGCTCCTGAAACGGATGATCGTTACAAAGTGGCCGATGGCGCTGCGGTCGCAACTTATTCCGCTTATAGCAAAGAAGCCGCCGCGCCTGTTGCACGCAGTGCGGTCTTGCCGGAAGTAAAAGGCGTGAGTCTTGAACACAACGGCACGCAGCGCTGGTTGCTGGTTGCCGACAAGGCGGAGAATGTGTGGCCTGTGGTCAAGGCGTTTCTGCATGACACGGGTTTGAATATCCTGTCCGAGGATCAGGCTGCCGGTGTCATTCAAACTGACTGGACGGAAAATCGTGCCAAGATTCCGCAAGGCGGCTTGCGCAGTATTATCGGTAAAGTGTTTGACGGACTTTATTCGTCAAATCAGCGCGATCAGTATCGCGTTCGTCTGGAACGCAGCAAGGATGGTGCAGGTACTGAAATTTATATCACTCAGTACGGCAAGGAAGAAATCATGTTGGCGGACGGGCATACGTCGCAGTGGCAGTCGCGCCCCAGTGACCCGGAACTGGAAGCCGAGATGTTGCAGCGTCTGATGGTGCGTTTCGGCGGTACACCGGTACAGGCTGCTGCTGCAGTGACACCGGGCGTTGCTGTCGCTGCGGGATCGGCTAATTTGCTGCAAGTCGTGGATGGCAGCAGCGTTATCGTCATCAATGATGCGTTTGACAAGAGCTGGCGCAGAGTGGGGCTGGCAATCGAGCGTTCAGGATATGTCGTTGAAGACAAGGACAGGGAAAAGGGCGTTTACTTTTTGCGTACCGTCAAAGTCGAAAAGGGCTGGATGGATAAGTTGCAGTTCTGGAAGGACGAACAGGACGGCAGTTTGCGTTATCGCGTGAACGTCAAGGATGGCGGCGCGTCGTGTGAAGTGTCGGTCACCGACCAGAATGGTGCAAACAGCGATGCGAGCAAACAGAGACTGGATGCCATTTACAAGAATATCAATCAGTAATTTGATTGCAGCTTAAATTAAAAGGCTCGCCCTGTACGGCGAGCCTTTTTTACGGGAAAAAACAAATGAGGTTTGCATCCTTGGGTAGCGGCAGTGAAGGAAATGCGCTGCTGGTGTGCGCAGGGAAAACGCACGTGCTGCTCGACTGCGGTTTCGGTCTGAAAGACAGTATCGCGCGTCTGGCGCGACTGGGTGTTGTGCCGGAACAACTGAACGGTATCGTGGTGACTCATGAACATGGCGATCATATTGGCGGCGTGGCGCGTCTGGCGCGAAAATTAAAACTTCCTGTCTGGCTGTCGTACGGTACGCTGCGCAGCCAACCTGAAACATTCGCCGATATTGACGATCTGCATGAAATCGATTCGCATCAGTTGTTTTCTGTCGGGGACATAGAGATTCAAGCCTATCCCGTACCGCACGATGCCGCTGAACCTGCGCAATTTGTATTTGGCGATGGTGCGAAGCGTCTTGGTGTGTTGACGGATGCAGGTTGCAGCACGCCGCATATTGAATCGGTGTTAGGCGGTTGTCATGCGCTGGTGCTGGAATGCAATCACGACAGTGCGATGTTGATGAATGGTGATTATCCCGAACGTTTGAAACAGCGTGTGGCGGGTCGTCTGGGGCATCTGAGCAACCAGCAGGCGGCAGATATTTTGTCCAGTCTGGAGACTGGCCGCTTGCAACATTTGATCGCCGCGCATCTGAGTGCAAAAAATAACACGCCTGAGCTTGCGGTCAACGCATTAAGCGGTATTTTGAATTATGCTCAAAGTTGGGTGGGAGTGGCTACGCAACAGGAAGGTTTTGACTGGCGGGAAATCAAATGATTTAGGAATGCGGTGGCGGAAGACCGCAATGCCGCAAGACCGCAGGGGGCTTCCCACGCAACTAAACGATGAGGCCGTAAAGTTGCTGAATGATAGTTGCGCTACGCGCTCGTTGTTTTAAGCGAAAAAAAACCGGCTTGCGCCGGCTTTTTTTTGAAGCAGTTGCTTACTTAGCAGCTGGAGCAGCTTCAGCTGGAGCAGATGCAGCTTCAGCAGCAGGAGCTGCAACTGGAGCAACTTCAACAGCAGAAACAGCAGCTGGAGCTTCAACAACAACAGCTGGAGCTGGTGCTTTTTCGCCACAAGCAGACAAAGACAGAGCTAACAGAGCAGCAACGAGAGCAGATAATTTCATGGTAAGTTTCCTTAAGTTAAGTTGAGAGTATTAAAATTTTGCTCGATTCAAGCTTTGCAGCTTAAATCAAAGTCGCGGCATTCTACCAGTAAAATTTAAAAAATCCACTAAATTGCAATTATTTATATGCCTGTTACCGTTGTGTGGATGGCAGTGTGTGAGTTTGTCCACATTTCCATAAAACGTGATTCGAGTGCACGAGCATTTTCAGGGTCATTTTGTGCAAAAAGTCCGCGCGGATCATCGAAGTGAAAACGGCGCACATAGTGTGAATTGTCCGCCACGCAAAAGGGTGCGGTGATGTGCAGGTTTGTTGTCTGGCGGATGAACATGCGGTTGTCGAATTGGCGCAGCAGCATTGTCATGCGCGGGCATCGCGTTGACAGGTAATGTATGTCTTGCGCCAGCATGAGCAGTTGATTGACGGAATTGGCGAGCAGAAAATGCCGCAAGGTTTCATACCGCGCTTCGGAGTTGAATCCGAGTCCCTCGAAATCTTTCTCGAACAGATACAGATTCCGGCGTGCAAGTCCGCACAAGGTATCGAGTGCGGCGGTATAGTCCGCAATACCGTCCAGACGGGTGTGTATCAGCGCGTCATCCGTCATCCTGTTCTCCTATTGCTTAAAGGGGAGAGAGGTATCCGTCCAGATACCACTGGTAGAGCAAATCTGTCAGTTCGACTGAGCATGTTGCAAGGGCAGGCAACAGACGGTTGTCAGCCAGCTCGCGCAGCAAATTGTAGTCGCCCTTTGTCGCCTGTGTTGTTTCGCCATTCATGAAAATGCTGTGTTCGTGGCACAGCATCTGGGTCTTTAAATCTAGTGCTACACCGTTGTTTTGTATGGATTTTACGAATTTCTTCTGACTCAGCTCAGGTTCGGGCGCATCGAAAAAGATGTGCGGCTTGGGTTCGCTCAAATAACAACCCAGAAAGTTTGCGATGTCGCCCGCATCCCAGCGAACCTGTTTGATGGCTTGTTCAACCTGGCTTAGCATGTCCGAACTGATTTCAGAGGGGTGCTTTTGTGTTTTCAGATCAGGGTCGGCATAGGTGCCCTCCACTGCGATCCGGTCTTGCAGATATACCAGAAACTGTTCGGCCAGCTCCTGATACGCCGGGGTGCGAAAGCCGATGGAGTAGGTCATGCAGTCGTCTTCAGCGATGCCGTTGTGCGCGCATTGCGGCGGCAGATACAGCATGTCGCCGGGCGCTAAAACCCATTCCTGTTCGATCTTGAAGTCTTTCAGGATACGCAGCGGCGCACCTTCGATCAGCGTGCGATCCGCTTGCGTGGAAATCTGCCAGCGGCGGTGTCCCATGCCCTGTAACAGAAACACATCGTAGGGATCGAAATGAGGGCCTACTCCGCCACCCTTGGGTGCGTAGCTGACCATCAGGTCATCGAGTCTGGCGTGGGGAATAAAGTCGAACAATTTGAGCAATTTTGTCGCTTCAGGCAAGTGATGGTTGAGGCCCTGTACCAGTACTGTCCAGTGAATTTTGCTCAAACCCTTGAAATCGCGTGCCTTGAATGGCGATTGTTGCAGTTCGAATTGACCTTGTTGCTGCATGATCAGGCGGGCTTGCACATCTTCGGTGCAGGCCAGCTCGATTGCCTGTTTCGGGTCAAGCAGTCCGGTAAAGTCAGGAATGGCGCCGCGTATCAACAGCGGTTTTTTCTGCCAGTAGTCGCGCAGGAATTCATTGATGGAAAGATTGCCGAGCAAGGTCGAGAGTGTTTTCATGCGCAATATTATAGCCCCGTCAGAAACAGGGAGTTAAAAATTATTAGGAGGCGACACACAAAGTGTTTAAAATACCGCGATGATTTTATTGGCCAGACATAGACTCGCGACCGGCAGGTAATTGTCATGTCATCTATGTGCTTTATTATTACGCACAGGCACGGGTTTTATTTTTTATAAAGGAATTGAAATGAAGATTGCAAAGAATTCTGTTGTATCGTTACGCTATAACTTAATCAACGCTGAAGGCGGCGAACAGCTTGAGAAGGTTGAAGATCCGATCAGTTACTTGCACGGCGGCTACGACGGGATTTTCCCGTTGGTTGAAGAGGCGCTGCACGGCAAGAGTGTCGGGGATAGTGTCAGTGTTACGTTGCAACCTGATGATGCCTTTGGCGAATATGAACACGAACTGGTTGAAGTCGAAGCGCGCAGTTCTTTCCCTGAAGACGTTGCTGTTGGCATGCAATTCGAAGGTGCGCCTGAAGAATCAGACGATGAGGATTTCATTTTGTACACCGTGGTTGAGGTGGGTGATGATGAAGTGACCGTGGATGGCAATCATCCTCTGGCTGGCAAGACGGTCACGTTCAACTGCACGGTCACCGGCGTGCGCGCTGCGACTGAAGAAGAACTGGAACACGGCCATGTGCATGACGAAGGCGAAGTGCATTTGCATTAAAAATCGGTTGAGCAGTCATTCACTGTATTGGAGGTTGTCCGGAATGTTTTTCAGGTCAAAGTGAGTATCAAATACACACAAGATAAGGCGGCAAGCGCTGAAATTCTTCGCCTGATTCTGCAGAAGATGGCAGGGCACCCGGCCGCCTTCAATCCGCCGACTTATGCTGTGTGGTATGAGTTTCTGGCGGGCATCAATCCGCAGTTGACCGAGGCGATGAACAAGTTGCTGGGTGACAAGGGCTTGCTGACCACTGAAATGGCGCAGCACTTCTTCGATCTCTACATTTCCGAGGGTAATCCGCAAGCTCAGGCCGCCTTCCGGCAGAATATGCAGAAGTTGCTGGACAATCTGGCGACGTTTGCCGAATCGACCGGTTCGGAGACGGACCGGTTCAGTGCCGGTTTGCAAAAATACGGGGAAACCCTGAACAAAGGAGTGGATGCACCTTCGTTGAAAAACCTGGTCGGCGAGATTATGCAGGACACGCAATCCATGCGTAGTTCTGTTGAGTCGCTGCAGGGCAAGCTGTACGAGAGCAAGGAAGAAGTCGAAAAGCTGCAACATGAGCTTCAAAACGCACGCAATGAAGCGTTGAGCGATCCGATGACCGGGGTGTTTAACCGGCGCGGTTTCGATGCGCAGATGAAAAAGCTGGTTGCCAATCCCGATTTGAAGGATAAGCGGGTCTGTTTTATGATGCTCGATATCGATTTCTTCAAAAAAGTAAACGACACTTACGGACATCTTTTTGGCGACAAGGTGATTCGGGGGGTTGCCGCCGCATTGACGGCCCGGGTGAAAGGGCAGGACTCGGTCGCTCGTATGGGTGGGGAAGAGTTTGCGGTGATCTTGCCGGACACGCCGATGCAGGGGGCGTATGCGCTCGCAGAACAAATCCGGCAAAATATTGCAAACAGCAAAATTCGCCGATCGGAAAAACAGGACGTTGTCGAGGGTATTACCATCTCGATAGGCATTGCTGATTGTGAGATCGGCGGTGACTGGGCGGATGCGTTGAGCCGTGCCGACGAAGCGCTTTATGTTTCAAAGACGCAGGGGCGCAACAGAACTACCTTGTACGCTGTCGCCAAATAGTTCGGGTTAGATGCCTAGTTTTTTTACTAAATAATCAGATACTTGCGTTGCGCCATCTGGTTTTGCCGGTAACATTCCGGGTTCGCTCCATATTTCTTCCAGTACTTCGGAAAATTTCCCCCGTTCCAATGTCTGGCGTGAAATTTCACGACATACACCGTGGCGTTGCAGCCATTCAATCAGTGCAGGCGATTCTGGCCAATCGGGTCGTCCGACATAGAGCACCGGTATCCCTGAGCTGGCGGCTTCAACGAAACTGCCATAGCCCGGTTTGCACAGCAGCGCATCACAACTTGCCAGCAAGTCGCTGAAGTTCATCGGTAAGGATTCAAGATCAATCGCATCCGGATGTTTCGCCTGCCAGCTGGCTTGCACCAGATAGCGCACACCGTCTATCCTCGGCCAATTCTCGACGGATAAGCGGTTGTCGATGCCCCCCATGCTGACCAGCACCAGTTTTTCCTGTTTCGATAATTTCAGGTGATGGTTCAGTTCTTCGCGGCGATTCGTGCCGAGGACGGCGATGGGTGAAACCGGAATCAGGTTGGGCAGATCGCTCATCGCCATTCCTGGCGTGGCGTGCAGGAAAGCGTCCGCATCGGCGTAACTGTTCCGGATTTGCCGGGTAATCAGATTGTCGCCGCAGTAATGGCGAAAGATATCCGCCCAGTTCAGCGAACACAGCGCTACATTCGGAATGCCCGCCCGTTGCGCACCTGCCAGCGGCAGATAACCGACGTCGGAAAACACCATGTCCGCCTGCAATGCCTTTAAGGTCGCGGCTTCTGCTGCGACCCGTTCATTCCAGTTGGCATGAAACTTTTGATATGCGGCACGGCTCTTTTCAATATCCACTTCCAGCGCGGATGACATCACCATGCCGATGTCGCCGGTGCTTTGCAGGTGCGTGAACGGCGCGCGGATGCGCTGTTGCAGGTGTCCGGCTGCAACTGAAGAACGCACGGTGATGCGTAATTTCGGACACTGATCGTGCAATGCGTTCAGGATCGGCGCGGTCTGTGCGACATGGCCGAAGCCGTGGCCGGAGATGGATACAACCAGGTGAGGGTGTATAAGGTTAAAAGCCATTTTTCATCCACGAAAAGGTTATGGATTAACGGCCGGCAGGTTTGCTATCCGCATTGAGCGAACCTTTTTGCTGCAGGCAACTTTTGTAACGACTGTTAACCCGATTGGCGAACCATTCTGTGGTGAGTTTGCGGACGATTTTCGGACTTTTCAGATCGATTTGCGGCATGCGGATGCGAGGCTGAATGCCCGTCCTGTCGGCCAGCGCGAAAAGGCGACTGTAAAGTGGTGTTTTGCTGAATGATGCGAATTTCTCCAGGCGCAAATCGCGTTGTATTTCCGTTTTACTCATTTGCAGCGTTGTGCTGATGGCAAGCAGGGCATTCAGTGTAGCGCTGGCTTCCGGGGCGATGTTGCCGTTCTGGTAGCGCAGCAGATCGCCGTCAGAGGCCAGCGCCATGCCGCTCAGTCGCGATAGTGTCTGCTGGAAAGCGGCATTTCGGCTGCTGTAACGACCCGCATTAAAGTCGGCAAATCGATACAGCATGTCGGTGTAAGGCGCAGGATAGTCGAGCAAAATTGCGCTGCCGAAATAGACGCCGCCGCGACGGGAAAATACTTCATTGCGCAGGTTGCCGTGCAGGGGATAGGGGTAGGGTCTTGCTCGAACGTGGCTCTCGGCGAATTCGACGCTCACTTGCATCGGCCCGCCGGTGTGTACTGGGTTATAGTTGGGGAACAAATCTTTTCCCGCAGGTACCAGAGCGATGATTTCTTCAATCAGGTCGCTGAGTTCCTTTTCAGTCCTGAGCGCATCTATTCTCTTGTCAAAACTGCGACCATCGCGTGAATCCGTCGTCAACATCCAGTCAATCACGGTTTGAGGAATGTGGTATTTCTCGCTGCGTTGCGCGATTTCGCGCCGGATGATGGAAGGGAGTCCCGGAACAACCGGATCGGCCTGAAAGCTGGATTCCTGCTCGATGATCGCCATCGTGGCGCAAAAATGTTCGGGCGTGGGTGATATTTGCAGGGCTTTGAATGCGTCCTGCAAATCAACCGCCCAACCCGCCTTGTCTTTCAGGCGGGCGGGCAAGAGTTTCAGTACAAGTTCGTTAACCTGCTGGTCGGATAACACGACGGGCTCGTTTGCAACCGGCCTGGCGGGGGCCTTCGGGCTTGCCGGAACGACAGCGGGTTTAATGCGGGTGGCTGGCGCTTTGGCGGGCGGCGTGACTTCAGGCGGAGCCACTTGCTCGGGCGTGCTGGCGCAGCCGCCTGTCATGGCAATCAAAATAAGCAGTATGATGCGGTTAAAATTGGGCACGCTGAAACGCCTGAGTTTGTGATGTGACAGGATAGGGGAGTGGACAATAATCTGCAAGAAGCTATTCCGGATCGGTAACAGTTGCGCCAAAATCAACTGTGTATTCCCGGGTCGTTACAGGAGAAAAAAGTGAGTATTATCGATTGGCCACAAGGTGAACGTCCGCGTGAGAAGCTGTTGGCGCGAGGGGCTGCCGCCTTGTCAGACGCTGAATTGTTGGCGATTTTTCTGCGTACCGGGGTGAAGGGTAAAAGCGCGGTGGATCTGGCGCGCGAATTGCTGACTAAATATGGCAACCTTACCGGGCTGTTTGCCGCCGGTCGGGACGATTTTTGCAAGGTGGCGGGCATGGGGCCTGCCAAGTTTGCGCAACTGCAAGCGGTGCTGGAAATGTCGAGGCGCGCCTTGCAGGAGGAATTGCAACGCGGGGATGCACTGGGCTCGCCGCGTGTGGTTCGCGACTATTTGCAACTGCTGCTGGCAGGCCGTCAACAGGAAGTGTTTCTTGTGCTGTTTCTGGATACCCAGCACCGCGTGATCGCGTCTGAGGAACTGTTTCACGGCACATTGAGCCAGACCAGCGTTTATCCGCGCGAAGTGGTTAAACGCGCGCTATCGCATAATGCGGCAGCTGTCATTCTCGCCCACAATCACCCGTCCGGTGTTACGGAACCCAGCGGAGCAGATCAGTTGCTGACCCGCGCGCTGAAACAGGCGCTGGCCCTGGTGGACGTGACGGTGCTGGATCACTTCGTGGTGGCCGCAGGACAGACGCTGTCTTTCGCGGAACGAGGGCTGCTGTAGCCTGGATGCAATGAAATGGAATCCGGGAAATACGATGCACGCATACCCCGGATTCTGCTACGATGCATCCGGGTTACGAAACTTGTCCCAAAGCTGTAAACATTTCTGGATCAACGAGATCTCGTAAAGGTACATCCAGTGCCTGCGCTAACAAACCCATATTATCGATTGAAATATTCCGTGTACCACGTTCGACCTCACTGACATAGGTGCGGCTTAAGTCTGCGCGTAATGCAAGTTCTTCCTGTGAAACTTCTTTTAATCGTCGAGCCAAGCGTAAGTTTTTGCAAAAAACTTCTCTAGCGGATAACGATTTGCTGGGCTTTTTCATGGCGCTAAGCATCGTTTGGTATGCACACGCATGTCCACAAACTATAGTGGAAGTAATTAAAACTATAAGTGACATTTGGTAAATATTAGGTTATATTTCCACTCGCAAAGTTGACTGCAACTGACTGTGTGATTTTTAACCCATTATTTTACTCAACAAGCCTGTCTTAACTCGGAGCGTTAGCATGAACACACGAAATGTATTGGCTACGATATGTGCGGTGGTTTTTATTTCCGCCTGCTCTTCAAACTCGCCATCTGAATCTGAAATAAAAAAGGCTGCAATTGGAGATATAGACGGCGTCTGTAAACTCGTCAAAATTGAAAATTTTATAAAAGTTAATGGGGTTGCTGGAAATGGTGGTAATTCTTATCAGGAATCAGTTAAATATACTTTGAATGTGTTGCCTTTTCCTGATGCACAAAACATTTTAAAAGATTTCGAAAATAAACACACTGAGGCCACAAAAACATATGACGCTGCAAAGGCTAATTCGGATGCAGTATACGCAAAGTTTAATGGCGACACATCTATCGAAGCGAACCAATCAAGGAATACTGCACATGATGCTAGAGAGGCTGCATGGCAAGTTATGGATCAAAGCTCACTTTCTAATACAAATCATGGAATTCCTTATGACCAACTAGTCAATCAGGCGTGTCCATCTTCATCACCAGAATTAAATGCTTTTATTGCAAGCAGCTATGCTAGTTCTAAAGAATTTTTCATCGGGGGCGCCAATAAAGAGGTTAATCAGACCATAAATATGATTAAGTCAGACAATGGCTGGGTCAAGGGTGAATAATGGAAAATGATCTTTTAGCGGAAGAATTAAAAATTCGCGATGATATCGTTAGGTTGTTTGAAAGCACAAAACGCAATGATAAGCGTCTTCATCGCTTATTTCTTGAACAATGGCAACCGCTTAGTGACCGACTAGATGAAGTAATTTTAGAATTAGTAAAAATTGAAGATCAGCAACGTTGATAGTTGAAGCCTTAAAATCAGCCAGCGTAGCCCGGATGCAATGAAATGAAATCCGGAAAATACGGTGTACCACACCCCGGATTCCGCTACGCATTCCCCGGATTCCACTACGCTACATCCGGGCTACTCCGGGCTACATATTTCGCCAAATTGCCCTTCGTGACTGCATCTCGACCAGTCGCGCGGTAATATGCGTTGCCGCACGTAACGGTGAAATGACGAATACGGCCAATCGGCCACTTGGTTGACCCATCCGTGTTTGACCGGGTTGAAATGGATGTAATCCACATGCCGACGGAAGTCTTCTTCATCGGTGATGGTGTGTTCCCAATATCGCCGTTGCCATAAGGCATATTCGCCTTTGTCATTGCGCTCAACGGGAATGCCGGTTTTGACTATGGAATGCGTGAAGGTGCTTTTGATGGCGCGCCACCGACCGGGGTAATCAGCATCTCCTTCGGGTAATGTCCAGATGGCATGCAGGTGCTCGGGCAAAATGACGATGGCATCCACACGGAAGGGGAGTTTGTGTTTTACAGTGCGGAAGGCCGCGCGCAACAAGCCGATATGTTCCGTCAACAACCGGGATGAACGATCCCGAAGTGTTGCAGTGAAGAAATACGTGCCGCCAGGCACCAGATTGCGGCGATAGTTGACCATGTGGTTACCGTGAATTGTCTTTGCCCTGCATCCCCGGATTCCATTTCATTGCATCCGGGCTACGAATCTATGAATTGCCGTAGTCGTAGCACGGATGCAATGAAATGGAATCCGGGAATAAGATGTACATATTCCCTAGCAAATTATGTTAAATCCGTTTTGCCAGTTCCGCAGCTTTACCGATGTAGGTATCCGGCGAGAGTTGCAGCAAACGCTGTTTTTCATCCTCAGGGATTGCCAGTGTTTCAATGAAGGCGCGCAGCGAATCGCGGTTAATGCCGCTCTGGCCCCGAGTCAGTTCCTTCAGCTTGTCATAGGCATTTTCGATGTTATAGCGGCGCATCACGGTCTGAATCGGTTCCGCCATGACTTCCCAGCTGGCATCCAGGTCGGCAGACACGCGTTGTACGTTGATCTCCAGTTTGTTCAGGCCCTTCAGGCAGGATTCGTATGCGAGCAGGGTGTAACCCAGCGCCACGCCCATGTTGCGCAACACGGTGGAATCGGTCAGATCTCGCTGCCAGCGCGAGACGGGCAATTTTTCGGACAAATGGCGCAACATCGCGTTAGCCATACCTAAATTTCCTTCCGAGTTTTCAAAGTCGATCGGATTGACCTTGTGCGGCATGGTCGATGAACCGACTTCGCCCTTGATGACTTTCTGCTTGAAAAATCCCAGCGAGATATAAGCCCAGATATCGCGGTTCAGGTCGATCAGAATGGTGTTGACGCGCGCAAATGCATCAAATAATTCTGCCATGTAATCATGGGGTTCGATCTGGATGGTATAGGGGTTGAAGGTGATGCCCTGCGCGGTGACGAAGGCTTTGGCGAAGGCTTCCCAATCCACGTCCGGATATGCGGCCAGATGTGCGTTGTAATTGCCGACCGCGCCGTTGATTTTACCGAGGATTTCAACTGTTTCAATGCGCAGCGTTGCGCGCTGCAGACGGTACGCCACATTGGCCATTTCCTTGCCTACCGTGCTCGGTGTGGCGGTCTGGCCGTGGGTGCGGCACAGCATCGGAATATCGGCCAGTTGATGAGCCAGATCGGTCAGTCGGGAGACGATCAGTTTTAATGCAGGCAGCATCACTGCATCGCGGCCGTTTTTGAGCATCAGCGCGTGCGAGAGGTTGTTGATATCTTCGGAGGTACAGGCGAAATGGATGAATTCCAGTATCTTTGCCGTTTCCGGATTGCTGATCAGCTGGTCGCGCAGCCAGTATTCGATGGCTTTGACATCGTGGTTGGTGACTTTTTCGATATTTTTGATCGCCTGCGCATCGCTTTGGGAAAAATTTGCGTTCAGTGCGTCCAGTTGTGCAATCGTCGCCGCCGAGAATGGGCCGACTTCCGGGATGTCAGCCTGGGCGGCCAGAGATTTCAGCCATTCGATTTCGATTGAGACGCGGAAGCGGATCAGGCCGAATTCGCTGAAGTAGCTGCGCAAGGCGTCAACCTTGCCGTGATAGCGTCCGTCCAGCGGGGAGAGTGCGGTGAGTTGTGTCATGTCAGTGCCCGAAATCTTAAAACGCGTATTTTACGCGATTCAGCGCTTTCCTTGTTCGATGATCGCGCCACCCAGGCAGACTTCGCCGTCATATAAAACGACCGACTGACCCGGAGTCACCGCCCATTGCGGCTGGTCGAATGAAATCGAACACCGGTCGCCTGAGAGTTCGGTTATCTGACAGGACGCATCCG
>JAPLQK010000102.1 GCA_026399735.1 Pseudomonadota bacterium | reverse complement strand
GGCAAGGTTGATGAATATTTGAGCCTGGCGAGGTGGTCACAATTTGTGACCACCTCGGTTTTCTCGATAGCCGTTAATTGGAACGTAAAGTCAGAAGGAAAGCGTTCTATATTTCGCTTAACGGCCTGATTCAGCACCTTGGTTTGCACACCATAGAGTTCAGCTAAATCGGCATCCAGCATGACTTTCTGACCGCGAATCAAAAATATCTTCGATTCGATTTGCGCCATTGATGCAATCAATTTATTGTCAGTCATCGCCCAACTCCTTTGCCGCTAATTGATGTGGCATATTATGCGAAAAATCCCTGTATCCCAAGCAGTGCGGCAATCTTGGCTCGTACCTCAATCAGTTCGCCGGCTGAAGCACGACCTTTCGGTGTGGCTTTGCGAGTGCGCCAGTCGAGGTTTTTAACCTGATCGGACAGCGCCGCGCTGCTCACACCCGCCGCATGGATGATCACTTCAAACGGGTAGCCCTTGATTTGCGTGGTCATCGGGCAGCACAGCATCGTGCCGGTTTTACTGTTATAAGCGGCAGGGCTCAGCACCAGTGCGGGACGATGTCCGGCCTGTTCATGCCCGGCCTGCGGTGAGAATTCGAGCCAGACCACATCGCCCGCATCAGGAATAAATTGGCGAACCATTACCAGACTTCGTGGTCAACCGGCGCGCCCGTCTCGATAATCGCGTGCAGATTTTTACTGGTAATTCTTCCCAGCAGTTCATCCAGTTTGTATTCCTTATGGCGTACCGGTTCTATGATAATGCGCCCCTGCTCCTCACGCACGTCGACATGCTGATCCAGAGCGACATGAGCCGCCGCCATGATGGCCGCCGGAATACGCACCGCCGCGCTGTTGCCCCATTTTTTTACGATGACTTCCATGATGTATTCCTCCCTTAACTCGACAGCCGGCAGTTTAGAAGCGCGAGCAGTATGTGTCAACATTGTTTATACAAACGGCAGGATTCAGTTTTTCTCCCACGGTGCGAAACCGATGGGACGTTTTTCTTCGGTTGCAGCGGGGTCATCAGTTCATGGATAGCTTCAAATACAGCTTTGAACTTGATGTCGTAGTTCTTCTCCAGTGCGGCAAGTTTGCGCGACAGTTCGGCGTTGGAGGCCAACATTTGCCGTAACTGCACAAAGGCGCGCATGATTTCGATGTTGACCTGAATGGCGCGGGTGCTGCGCAGCACGCTGGAGAGCATGGATACGCCTTGCTCGGTAAAGGCGTAAGGCGGTATTCGCGCACCGCCCCAACTTGAAATCACAATTTGTGACCTCAAGGTTGAGGTGTCAGATTGGCTCCTCAAGTTGGCAAACTCTTCGGCAGAGAGTTGAAACATAAAATCTTCGGGAAATCGTTCGATATTGCGTTTCACGGCTTGAATCAAAACTCGTGGCTCAACCTCATAAAGCTCGGCCAGATGCACGCTAAGCATAACCTTCTGCCCGCGTATGAGCAGAATCTGCGTTTCGATTTTCGCCACAGATGCAATCAAGGTTTTGTCAGTCATCGCCCGACTCCTTTGCCGCTAATTGATACGCTATATTACGCGAAAAATTACTGTATCCCTGTGGATGCGCTGGTTAAATCGTCATCCCTTAGCCGCGAGGTACATGGCTCTCAGGAATGCCGTCATGCCTTTAGCCGCGAGCAAGCGTGGCGGGAGGCCGCAGGCCGTGGCAATCCAGTCAGATCAGGCAAAACCTCTGGATTGCTTCGCGTTGCTCGCAATGACGGGTGAATAAATCAGCATCTCCTGAATCAACCAGCCTCCCCGCTTTCAGCATGAACCGCATGGGACACGGTGAAACTTTATTCAGCCATTCTTTCTAACGGCCTGACTTCCTCATTTATTCTTTGGCCGATCTCGCTCTCTGCCCGTTTCAAATCGAACGAACTTTGCAGGTTAAACCAATATTGTGCCGTAGTACCAAAGCAGCGCACCCTCCATTTAGTGATAATCTGGTCGAATTCCATTTCCATCAAGCGTTGAACGTCAAGCGTTATTTATACCTCATTTTTCAGTGGCTCCTTAGCAAAGTCCCTGGTCTGCGACATCGCGCCCCGATCCCGATCCCGATTCCTGAATCCGGCGTTTTGTGACACAATCGCGCATTCAAAAAATTATCCATATCGAAGCATTATGACAACCGAATCCATTACACCCCAATCCGAAAAACTTATGGCCGGGCACCCGCCAGACGAAAACCAGATTATCACCGAGCGCCGCAATAAGCTGGCCGCCATCCGTAAAGCCGGCATCGCCTTCCCTAACGACTTCGATCGCACGCATCTGGCGGCTGATCTGCACAGCGAATTCGGCGAACTGTCCCACGACGACCTGGAAGCCAAACAGATACACGTGGCCGTGGCCGGTCGCATGATGTTGAAACGCGTGATGGGCAAAGCCAGTTTCGCCACCTTGCAGGATATGAGCGGACGCCTGCAGCTGTTCATCAGCAATGCAGAGGTTGGCGAGGAAGCCCATGCCGCATTCAAGCATTACGACCTGGGCGACATTCTCGGTGCGACAGGCGTACTGTTCAAGACCAAAACCGGCGAACTGTCGGTCAGAGTCGCGCAAGTGCGCCTGCTGACCAAGTCGCTGCGCCCCTTGCCGGAAAAGTTCCACGGCCTGTCCGATCAGGAACAAAAATATCGCCAGCGTTATCTCGATCTGATCACCAACGAGGAGACGCGCCGCGTGTTTGTCACGCGCACCAAAATTATTCAGGCGATACGCGAATTCTTCATCAATCACGGCTATCTTGAAGTCGAAACGCCGATGATGCATTCGATCCCCGGCGGCGCATCCGCCAAGCCCTTCGAGACACACCACAACGCGCTGGATATGCAGATGTTTTTGCGTATCGCACCCGAGTTGTACCTGAAACGACTGGTAGTCGGCGGCTTCGAAAAAGTGTTTGAAATCAACCGTAACTTCCGCAATGAAGGGTTATCGACCCGTCACAATCCGGAATTTACCATGCTGGAATTTTACGAAGCCTATAAGGACTATAACTATCTGATGGGCTTCACCGAAAAACTGTTGCGCGAAGTCGCACGCAAAGTGCTGGGTACGACGGTCATCAGCTATCAGGGCAAAGAACTGGATCTGAGTCTTCCCTTCCACCGTCTGACCATGGTGCAGGCGATCCAAAAATATCATCCGCAGTTCACCGATGAACAGCTGGCTGACCGCGAGTTCGTGCTATCTGAACTGCAGGATCTGAAAGCCAAACACAACCCGAAAGACGGACTCGGCGGCCTGCAATTGTCGCTGTTCGAGGAATTGTCCGAGACGCTGCTGTTCGAACCGACCTTTATTATCGATTATCCGGTAGAAGTCTCGCCGCTGGCGCGCAGCAGCGATGCAAATCCCCTGATCACCGAACGCTTCGAGCTGTTTGTGCTGGGAAGGGAACTGGCCAACGGTTTCTCGGAACTGAATGATGCGGAAGATCAGGAAGCGCGCTTCGATGCACAGGTTGTCGCAAAGGAAGCCGGCGACGAAGAAGCGATGTTCAAGGACAACGATTATATTCGCGCACTGGAATACGGCTTGCCCCCGACTGCAGGACAGGGCATTGGCATCGACCGTCTGATCATGATGCTGACCGACAGCCCGAGCATCCGCGACGTAATTCTGTTCCCGCAGATGCGCGCTGAAGCCTGACGGGCACCATGCTCAGCAACGACATCCGCGCCCGTATCCTGCTGCTCTATCCGATGCTGCGTGAACTCCCCGTTGCAGAGTTGGATGGACTGCTGGTCAGCGCCAGCCTGATGCAACTGGCGGCGGGAACGGTTGTTTTCGACGAAAACCAGGCATGTCAGGGATTCCCGCTGTTACTATCCGGCAGCCTGCGCATCATCAAGTCGGCGGCCAGCGGGCGTGAATTGCAACTGTACCGTGTCGTCCCCGGCGAGAGCTGCATCATGACCAGCAGTTGTCTGCTCGGCGACAGCCGCTACCAGGCGCGCGGTATCGTGGCAGAATCCGTCGAAATGGTGTTTTTACCGGCAGCGGTTTTTCACAGCATGATGGGAAAATACGATGCGTTCCGCCGCTATGTGTTCCAGCTTTTTACCGAACGGCTCACCGACATGATGGAACTGGTCACGGCGGTCGCATTCCAGAAACTGGATCAACGTCTGGCTGCGTTGCTGGTGGTGAAACCCAGCCCGCTGCATACCACTCATCAGGCCATCGCCGATGAACTCGGAAGCGCACGCGAGATGGTCAGCCGCCTGCTCAAAGGCTTTGCCGATCAGGGCTGGGTCAAACTGGGCCGTGAGCAAATCATCATCAGCGATATGGCGGCACTCAAGAAATTCGCTACGCTTTAATTTATGGCACTCGCCAAATTAGCCAAACAGCCAGCTTCACCGCTCCCGTAAGCTCTCGCTCGAATACTGTATCAGCGGGCTCAGAAAATACTCAATCACCCGCCGCGTCCCGGTCTTGACTTCTACCGTCACCGCCATACCTGGCGTCAGCCGCACGATCTTGTTCCCGACATTAAGCGTGTCCTTATCCAGTTTTATCTTCGTAGCATAAATCAGCCCCAGTTTCTCGTCGGCAATCGCATCGGATGAAACCTGAATGATCTTGCCGTGCAGTGTGCCGTATTTGGTAAATGGAAAGGCTTCCACCTTCACCTCGGCTTCTTGCCCCGGATTCACAAACCCAATGTCTTTGTTGGGCAGCATGGCTTCAATTTCCAGCGTGTTATCGTATGGCACAATCACCATCAAAGATTGAGCGGGCGTCACCACCCCGCCCACCGTATGCACCGCCAGTTGCTGCACGACACCGGCTACCGGCGCGGTCAAATGCATCAGGCGGCTGTGCTGCTCGGCCTTGTTCAGCTCCTGCTCCAATGAAGAAGCTTTTTGCGCAGCCAGATTATGCTGATCCAGAAGCTGCCTGCGCGTCTCAGCCGCAAGAGTGGCTAGCCGACTTTGCACTTCTGCCAGCGTGGCACGAATTTCCCTGCCCCTGGCCTGACTGACGGCCAAATCCTGCTCCTGTTCAATTTTCACCTGCTCGCGTTCAAGATAACCATGCCAGGAAATAAAGTTATCCTTGAGCAGCTTACGGTAATCCTCCGCGCGTCTGTGAGCAATGGGCGCGGTTTGTTCCAGCTTGACGACCTGTTCCTGCATGGTTTGAAGCTCTGCACGATGTCGCGCGATTTCAGCCTGCAATTGCTGCTGGTGAGCCTGATATTCCTGATATTGTCCAAAAAGTTGGCTCTGTTCGGCCAGCATGCGGCCGGCATCTGCTCCGTCGATTACACCGAGTTGAGGCGGCTTCCCGTTCGTCAAAGCAGATAACATGGCTTGTGCGCGCATGGCCTCCAATTGTGCCGTCAAGGCTTCGGTGCGCAAACGTTCGCTGTCGGAAGCGGCGGCGGTCGCATCGAGTTCAATCAGCACCTGCCCGCGTTTTACAACCTGACCATCACGCACAGTGATCGATTTAACCACGGCGATCTCCATGGGCTGGATGATTTTGGTGTGATCGTTGGTGGTGACCTTGCCTACTGCCGTTGCCACCACATTGATCCGGCCAAAAACAGCCCACAGTAGTGTGATCAGCGCGAACAACATGATAAGCCAGAGTGCAATGCGCGGCGCAGGGTGAACCGGCGTGTCGCGCAAAGCCAGGGCAGCCGGCAGAAACTGTGCCTCATGAGCATTCAGGGAAGGATCGTCCATTTCACCGCGCAGCAGCCATGCGTGCCGAAAAACGTCGGCATGGCGTTTTATCAGTTCGCCTATGATTTGCAGCCTGTCAATACCCTCACGCATGTTGCATCCGATACAACCGCAAATAATGACCGTCTTTATGTTCCAACAACTCGGCATGCGTCCCGGCCTCAACGATCTGCCCGTGATCCATGACCAGAATGCGGTCGGCATGACGTACCGCAGACAATCGATGTGCGATGATGATAACGGTGCGCCCCTGACAGATGGCTTTCATGTTGTTCTGGATGATGCGTTCGGATTCGTAATCCAGCGAACTGGTCGCCTCATCGAAAATCAGGATGCGCGGCTTGTTCATCAGGGCTCGCGCAATGGCAATGCGCTGGCGCTGACCACCGGACAGGGTCGATCCGTGTTCGCCAACCATGGTGTCGTAGGCTTCGGCTAGTTCCAGAATAAACTCATGTGCCCCGGCTAGTTTCGCGGCTTGAATCACCTGTTCCAGTGGTGCACCAGGGTCGGCCAGCGCAATGTTCTCCCTTAACGTCCGGTTGAACAGCACGTTCTCCTGCAACACCACACCAATTTGCCGCCTGAGACTGGAGGCTTCAACCAGCATCAAATCCTGCCCGTCAACCAGCACGTGACCTCGTTCCGGCACATAAAGACGCTGAATCAGCTTGGCCAACGTGCTCTTGCCCGAACCGGAACGTCCGACGATGCCGATGATTTCACCGGGTTGAATGTCGAGATCGACGTTTTTCAACACCTCGGGGCTGTCAGGCCGGTAGCGAAACTGAACCTGTTCGAAGGTGATGCGCCCGGCAATCTGCGGCAGGCTGCTCTTTGCGCCTGTAGCCTCAACCGGCGTATTAAGAATATCGCCCAGCCGCTGGATGGAAATACCGGTCTGCTGAAAATCGGTCCACAACTGCGCGAGCCGCATGATGGGTTGTGCCACTCTGCCTGCCAGCATATTGAAGGCGATGAGCTGACCAACGGTCAACTTACCTTCGATGACCAGCCTGGCACCCAGCCACAATGTGCCGACAGTCACCAGGTTATTGACGAGATTCGCACTTTCGTGTGCCAGCGTGGCGAGCGTGGTCGTCTTGAAGCTGGCGGACACGTAGCCTGCAAGCTGATTATCCCAACGGCGCTGCATCTGCGGTTCCACCGCCATACTCTTCAAGGTGTCGATTCCGGAGATCGTCTCGACCAGAAAGGATTGATTCTCGGCCCCCCGGTTGAACCTCTCGTTCAGTCGCGCGCGCAAGATCGGCGTAACCAGTAATGCAATCAGAAAATACAGAGGCAAGGAAGCCAACACCACCAGCGTAAGCCAACCGCTGTAAATCAGCATCACGCCGATGAACACGACCGAGAAGAACACATCAAGCACCACCGTAATCGCGTTTCCGGTAAGAAACGAACGGATGTTTTCCAACTCGCGCACCCGTGCCACCGAATCGCCTACACGCCGCGCCTGAAAGTAGCCCAATGGCAGATACAGCAGATGGCGAAATAACCGCGCCCCCAGTTCCACATCGATACGGCTAGTGGTGTGGGCAAATACATAGCTGCGCAGACCTGACAGCAGCACTTCAAAAATCAACACAACGAAGAGTCCGATGGCGATCACGTCCAGCGTGGTCAAACCACGGTGCACCAGCACCTTGTCCATCACCACCTGAAAGAACAGCGGAGTAACCAGCGCGAAAAGGTTCAGCACGAACGACACCAGCATCACTTCGCCCAGCAGCTTGCGATACTTAACGATAGCGGGGATAAACCAGGAAAAATCGAATCTGGACATCTCGCCTATCATCGAGGCGCGCGAAGTGAACAAGATGAGATCGCCGTTCCAGTGCGCCAGCAATTCTTCTTTTTCGACAATCTTTGGCAGCTCGGCTCGCGGGTCGTGAATCAGCGCCTTGTCGTCGGCGAAACGCGCGAGAATGAAATAGCCGCCGCCCTTATCCGCCGCCATGGCGGGCAGCGGAGTGCGGTCCAGCCGGTCTAAGGAGGTTTTAACCACTTTGGCCTGCATACCCAATTGTTTGGCGGCGAGCAGAATA
>JAPLQK010000007.1 GCA_026399735.1 Pseudomonadota bacterium | reverse complement strand
GACAACGCAGGAAATTTACGATTATCACCGTGGCTATGCGGATACCCGCGATGGTGTGCTGCGCATCATCGGCGACCCGCTGGTGCGTTACCGGGAAGATCCGGTGCGTATGTTGCGTGCGGTGCGACTGTCAGCCAAACTGGGCATCGATCTGGATCCTGCTACCGCAGCGCCGATTGCGCAGATGAAATCCCTGCTCGATAATGTGCCTGAAGCGCGCATGTTGGATGAGGTGCTGAAGATGCTGCTGTCCGGCCATTCGGTCGAGTGCATACAACAGCTGCGCAAGATGGATCTGCATCACGGTCTGCTGCCCTTGCTGGATGTGATCATGGAGCAGCCGACGGGTGAGAAATTCATCATGCTGGCACTGAAGAATACCGATGAGCGACTGGCTCAGGAGAAGTCGGTATCGCCGGCATTTTTATTTGCCGCCTTGCTCTGGCATGAAGTCCTGTCAGTGTGGAATGGGCTGGTCGCACAAGGTGAGCGTCCTGTCGGCGCGATGCATACCGCGATGGACGAGGTACTGGCACGTCAGAAGAAAAAACTGGCCATTCCTCACCGCCACGATGCGGTCATGAAGGAAATCTGGCTGTTGCAGCAGCGCTTCGATCAGCGTTCAGGGCAACGCCCGTATCGACTGCTTGAGCAGCCGCGTTTTCGGGCCGGATTTGATTTTCTGCTGCTGCGTTGCGCCAGCAATGAAGTGGATAACGAGTTGGGACTCTGGTGGGACGAGTTTCAGGATGCGTCTGAGGCGCGCCGTCAGGAAATGCTGCAACCTGAAGGTGTCGGGGCCGGTGCCAAAAAGCGTCGCCGTAAACCGCGCAAAAAACCGGCAGCTTCAGCTGAACAGGCAGGACAAACAACTGATGGTCAGGTATCCGAGTGACGCTGTGCGTTTGTTTTATCGGTTTGGGCAGCAATCTGGGTGAGTCGGGAGAGCAATTGCGGTGTGCGCTGGCGGATATCGGTGTCTTGCCCGGAACGCGCCTGCTGGCGCAGTCGTCACTGTATCGCAGCGCGCCGATCGGTTTTCTGGATCAGCCGGATTTCGTCAACGCGGTGGCGAAAATCGAGACCAGTTTAACGCCGCAAGCCTTGCTCGCTGCCTTATTGCATATCGAACAACATTACGGCCGTGAACGTGCATTTCATAACGCGCCGCGCACGCTGGATCTGGATGTGTTGCTGTACGACGACTTGCAGCTTCATGAACACGGTCTGACGATTCCGCATCCGCAGATGCACCGCCGGGCATTCGTGTTGCTGCCGTTGCTGGAGATTGCGCCGGATTGTGTTATTCCTGCCATTGGACAGGCTGAACTTGCGATGCAACATTGTCTGGACCAGGTGCTGGAAAAGCTGGCTGATTAATTTGTTTGTAAGTATTTGATTGTTAAATATAAATTATGCGTACGACATTAACTTCCCTGAAAACGATGCGCGCCGCCGGCGAGCGTATCGCCATGCTGACCTGCTATGACGCGAGTTTTGCGACCTTGCTCGAAGCTGCGGGGCTGGACGTGCTGCTGGTGGGCGATTCGCTCGGGATGGTGATGCAGGGGCTGGAATCCACCTTGCCCGTCACATTGGATGATATGGTTTATCACACGAGTTGCGTGGCGCGCGGCGCGGCGCAATCCTTTATCGTCAGCGACATGCCGTTCGGCACCTCACAGATCAGCCCGGAAAAGACTTTTGAACATGCCGCGCACCTGATGGCGGCCGGTGCGCAGATGGTCAAGCTGGAGGGTGGCGCGGTGATGCTGGAAACAGTACACTTCCTGACTTCGCGCGGCATTCCGGTTTGCGCGCACATTGGCCTGACGCCGCAATCGGTGCATCAGTTGGGCGGCTATAAAGTACAGGGCAGGGAGGCTGCGCAACTGACCATTCCGACCATCGGCATCGGTGCGGGTGCGTCCTGTTCCGGTCAGGTGCTGGTGCTGTACGACATGCTGGACATCTATCCGGGCAAGAAGGCGCGCTTCGTGAAAAATTACATGCAGGGTGCGGACGGTATCGCGGCGGCGGTGAGTCGCTATGTTGCCGAAGTTAAAAACGGCAGTTTCCCAGCAATGGAACACGGTTTCTGATGCAGCTGATTTCAACTGTTGCCGAATTGCGCGCACGCTTGTCGGGCGAAGCATCCATCGCTTTTGTGCCGACCATGGGTAATCTGCATGAAGGGCATCTTGATTTGATGCGACAGGCACGTGAGTATGGCAGTTGCGTGGTGGCGAGCATTTTCGTCAATCCGTTGCAATTCGGACCTGCTGAAGATTTCGACCAGTATCCGCGCACGCTGGATGCCGATTGCGAAAAAATGAAAGCCATGGTGGATGTAGTGTTTGCACCCTCTGTGAACGAAATGTACCCGCAGCAGCAAACCGTGTTTGTCGAACTGCCGCCGATTGCCTCCGAATTATGCGGTGCGGCGCGCCCCGGCCATTTTCGCGGTATGGCGACGGTGGTGCTGAAACTGCTGAATATCGTGCAGCCTAAGACCGCGTTGTTTGGCAAGAAGGATTATCAGCAACTGCATATCATTCGCCAGCTTGTTGCGCAGCTGAATTTGCCGGTGAATATCGTCGGCGGCGAGACGGTCAGAGCGCAGGATGGTCTGGCGCTGAGTTCACGCAATCAGTATCTGATTGATACAGAGCGTAGCGAGGCGGTGTTTCTGCAACAGACACTGCAAGCCATGCGTCAAAAGTTCTTGCTAGGATCGCGGGATTTTGCAGTGTTGCAGCAGCAGGCGGTTCAGGCGCTTAACGATCGCGGCTGGATTGTGGACTATGTATCGATACGTAATCGCACTGATCTTAAAAAAGTTGTTTGTAATCAAGATGATGTTGTGATTCTTGCGGCCGCCCGCCTGGGGAAAACCCGGCTGCTGGATAATATCGAAATCTGCAATCAAGCCTAGGAGCCTGACGGGCTTGTTTCGCACTCGTGAAACAAGTCCGACAGGCTCCTGGCTTGCACCCCGCAATTCCTGCTGATGGAATATGCGGGATTATTTCACTTAACGGGGTGTATTTACTGTTTGCCGGATGCAAGTCTCCGCCAGGTCTCCAGCAAAGTATCCGGGTTGAGCGACAGGGTCTGTATGCCGGTCTCGACCAGCCACTGCGCGAAATCGAAGTGATCGGACGGCCCCTGTCCGCAGATGCCGACGTATTTGTTCAGACGGTTGCAGGTGGTGATCGCCATCGTCAGCAGCATCTTGACCGCCGCATCGCGTTCATCGAAGCGATCCGCCACTAACGATGAGTCGCGATCCAGCCCCAGCGTGAGTTGCGTCAGATCGTTAGAGCCGATCGAGAAGCCATCGAAGTATTCCAGGAAATCTTCCGCCAGCAATGCGTTCGACGGAATCTCGCACATCATGATCAGGCGCAGGCCGTTTTCGCCGCGCGTCAATCCGTGCGTGGCCATGCTGGCCACCACTTCGCGCGCTTCCTGCACTGTGCGTACGAACGGCACCATCAGCTCCACATTGGTGTAGCCCAGCTTCTCGCGCACCCGTTTCATCGCGCGGCATTCCAGCTCGAAGCAGTCCGAGAAATTCGGCGCGACATAGCGACCGGCGCCCCGGAATCCGATCATCGGATTCTCCTCCATCGGCTCGTAAATCTCGCCGCCCAGCAGTTTGCGATACTCGTTCGACTTGAAGTCGGACAGCCGCACGATCACCGGCTTCGGCCAGAACGCAGCGGCTAACGTGGCCACCCCTTCGGTGATCTTTTCCACATAGAATTCTTCCGGGTCCGCGTAGCCTGCCGAGCGTAGCAGCACCGCTTCGCGCAGTTTTCCCGGCAGCTTGTTGTATTCGAGCACCGCTTTGGGGTGGATACCGATCAGGTTGTTGATGATGAATTCCAGCCTTGCCAGCCCGACTCCGGCAGACGGGAGTTGCGCGAACTCGAAGGCCAGATTGGGGTTGCCGACATTGAGCATCAGCTTGACCGGCAGCGCGGGGAGTGACGTTTCACTGTGCACGACTACCTCGAACGGCAGCTGGCCGTGATACACATAACCGGTATCCCCTTCCGCGCAGGAGGCGGTGACGATTTCGCCGTCATGCAAGGCGGTTGTGGCATGACCGCAACCGACGATGGCCGGAATACCCAGTTCGCGCGCGATGATCGCCGCATGACAGGTGCGACCGCCGCGATTAGTGATGATCGCGGACGCTTTTTTCATCACCGGCTCCCAGTTCGGGTCGGTCATGTCTGTGACCAGCACGTCGCCCGCCTGCACCTTGTCCATCTCGTCTGAATTCAGGATGATGCGCACCCGCCCCGCCCCGATTTTCTGACCGATGGCACGGCCTTCGACCAGCACATCGCCGCGTTGTTTCAGCACGAACTTTTCCGTACCGCCGTTGCCGCCGTTTGATTTGACGGTTTCCGGGCGCGCCTGCAAAATGTACAGCTTGCCGTTCAGGCCATCTTTGCCCCACTCGATGTCCATCGCACGGCCGTAATGTTGTTCGATAGACATGGCATAGCGCGCCAGCAGCAGCACATCTTCGTCGGTCAGCGAGAAGCGCGACTGATCGGCCAGCGGGATGGATTCAATCCGCGTGGAGCGACCGGCGGAACGCTGTTCGTCAAACACCATGCGCAATTGTTTCGAGCCCAGAGAGCGGCGGATGATGGCCGGAAATCCTGCCGCCAGTTGCGGCTTGTGCACGTAAAATTCATCCGGATTGACCGCACCCTGCACCACCATTTCGCCCAGACCGTAGCTTGAGGTGATAAACACCGCATCGCGGAAACCAGATTCCGTGTCCAGCGTGAACATCACGCCGGAAGCGCCAAGGTCTGATCTGACCATGCGCTGGATGCCGGCGGACAGCGCGACATCGGCATGCGTGAAATCCTTGTGCACGCGGTAGGAAATGGCTCTGTCGTTATACAGCGACGCGAATACTTCGCGGATCGCGTGCAGGATATTGTCGATGCCGTGAATGTTGAGGAACGTCTCCTGTTGTCCTGCGAATGACGCATCCGGCAAGTCTTCCGCCGTGGCTGAGGAGCGCACTGCGAAGCTGGCATCCGAGTCTTTTGCCAACGCGGCATAATGTTCGCGCACCTCAGCTTCCAGACGCGCGGGTAAGGGGGCTGCGACGATCCAGCCGCGTATCGTGCGACCCGCTTCGGCTAACGCCGTGACGTCTTCCACGTTCAGTTTTGCCAGCAAATCTTCGATGCGTTTGTCCAGACCTTCGTGGGCCAGAAAATCCCGATACGCCTGCGCCGTGGTCGCAAATCCGCCGGGTACTTCGACGCCTGACGAACTCAGGTTGGCAATCATCTCGCCCAGCGAAGCGTTCTTTCCGCCCACCTCAGGGATGTCCCGGATACCGAGCGACTCGAATGGAATGACATAGGATTGCATGGCCTTCTCCTGTTGTATTTGCTGCGTTAGCGATGAGTGCCGAAATAACGGCAATTAAAAACTTGTGGAAACTTTAATGTGGCTCTGATGTTTTGCAATGCCCTTCGCAACTGTTGCCGCAGCCTCCGCACCCCAGTTTGCGTGCAGGTCCGAATTCCGGATGGCGATGTGCGAAACGATGCGCCAGTCGTTCGACGATGACCCAGCCCAACAACATGGCCAGCAACAACCCTATCGTAACAAGATAAATCATTCTCCGCCTCCGATCCCGGCAAAGCCCATGAATGACAGCGACAGCAGACCTCCCAGCACCACGCTGATGGCCGCGCCCTGTACCAGCGTCGGCACATTGGAGATCTGCATGCGTTCGCGCAATCCGGCCATCAGGATCAGGGCCAGCGTAAAGCCGATGCCGCCGCCGATGCTGTAGGCCAGCGACTGTGCGAAGTTGTAATTTCGCGCCGTCTGGAACAGCGCCACGCCCAGCACCGCGCAGTTGGTGGTGATCAGCGGCAGGTAAATACCCAACTGCCGGAACAGTACCGGAAACGTCTTTTTAACGAACATCTCGACTAGTTGCACCGCGCAGGCAATCACGGTGATAAAGGTGATCACGCTTAAAAATTCCAGATGAAAATGCACCAGCAGCATGTTCAGAAAATAGGCCGAAACCGAAGCGACCAGAATCACGAAAGCGGTGGCAATGCCCATTGGCACTGCGGTGCTGAGTTTTTGCGATACGCCCAGAAACGGGCACATCCCTAAAAACATCGCCAGCACGAAATTGCCGGGCAGTATCGTGGTCAGCAGAATATTGGCAACGGTGTCGTTATTCATGATTGTACTCCCCCCGGTTGAGCGCTGCGTTTATCGCTGACTTGTTTGAATGCGGCAAATACGATCAGCCATCCGGCCAGTACGAAGAAGCCGCCGGGCGGCAACACCATCACCACCCAGGGCTGAAAATGCGCGCCGAACAAAGACATGCCAAACAATTTTCCCGCACCCAGGATTTCGCGCACGCAGCCGATGGCGAATAACCCCAGTGTAAATCCGAATCCCATACCGATTGCGTTGAAGGTGGCGGCCAGGGGCGGATTCTTGGCGGCATGCGCCTCGGCACGCCCCAGCAGGATGCAGTTGGCGACGATCAGTTTGATGTAGGCACCAAGCGCTTCGTAAAGGTCAAGACTGATCGCCTGAATCGCATAGTCCACCACGGTGACGAAGGTAGCGATGATGACGATATAACTGGCGATACGCACCTGTTTCGGGATGGAATGACGCAGCAGCGATACCAGCAGGCAGGAGGCGCCCAGCACAAAGGTGGTGGCCAGTCCCATCGAAATTGCGTTGACGGCGGACACGGTCACGGCCAGGGTAGGGCACATGCCCAGCACCATTGCGGCAACAGTCTGGGCAGCAGGGTTCGGGCGGACTCATTGATACCCCGTCCGACTGCCTTGGAAGTGACGGTCGCCCCTGCAATCGCATCGATCTGCCAGGGGCTTGATTTGCTGCCGTGTTTGACCGTCTTCACCGCGTTGGCAAGACTTTGCAGGTCGGTCGTCAAATGTACATCCAGTGACTCAAAGTTTTTCAGGAACGCCTGGTCGGTCAGGATCTTGTCGCCGATGCCTGGCGTCTCGCGCATGGAAATCACGCCGATGCCGGTGATCTCCTGTTTTTCAGTGTCGTACGCATACAGCACGCGCACCTGATCGGCGTATCCGGCGGAGGACGCTTCTGCGGCGATACCCGTCAGCTTTTTGGCACTGTCGTACACGGCGTAGAAAACAACGGCGCCTGCGGGCGGCTGATCCTGGCCCTGGGCCGCGACTATGCCTTGTTCGGTTGCGTAGTAGGTAACGACGCTCTTTGCATTCGGCAGTACCTTGAATACTTGCCGCTCAAGTGCGAGTTTCCGGTTGGCATCCGCTGCCGGCAAGGTCAGCTGGTAGACGCCAACGATGATGATGCCGCAGATGACTGACACCAGTCCCAGCGTGCGCACCATCTCAAAACTGGGCGTCTGATTTTCCTTGTCGTCGCTCATGATTTTCCTCCTTTACCGCCGAGGATGCGGGGCTGGTTGAACTGATCGAGCAGGGGAGCTGCCGCGTTGGCGATCAAAATGGCATACATTACGCCTTCGGTGAGTCCGCCGAAATAGCGGATCATCACGGTCAGGATGCCGATCAGTGCGCCGTACAGCCAGATGCCGCGCGGTGTGATCGGCGAGGTCGCCATGTCGGTCGCCATGAACCATGCACCCAGCATCAATCCGCCGGACAGCAGCATGAAGGAGGGGCTGGGGTATCTTGCCGGTTGGGCAAGATGGAAGGCCCAGGCGATCAGCATCACGCTGCCCATTACCGCCACCGGAATGCGCCAGTCGAGAAATTTTCTGAAGGCCAGATACAGGCCGCACAGCAGAATCAGGATGGCTGACGTTTCACCCGCGCTGGCGGTCACTTGCCCAGTCAAAAAATCCATCGATGAGGCCGACACATTTTCAAATTTCCAGCGTGCCAGCGGTGTCGCCCCGGTGAAAGCATCCATGCCCTGCAATTTAATCCAGTGTGCGATGTCGGGCGGCGACATGAACGGGGCGGTCAGCGTCGTCGGGATAAATCCGGCAAAGCGATTGGGTGAGAAAGCCGGCACCCAGGTGCTGATCGCGGTCGGGAAGGCGGCCTGAACAAAGGCGCGTCCGATCAGCGCGGGATTGAACGGATTTTGCCCCAGTCCGCCGAACAGCGACTTGCCCAGCCAGATGGCCGACAAACCGGCCACAGCACCCATCCACAACGGAAAAGACGGCGGCAGCGTCAGCGCCAGCAGCACGCCGGTGATGACTGCACTCCAGTCTGACAGCGTATTGGCTGCGCCACTGACGTAATTGTTGATGCGTTCGGCCAGAAGACAGGCCAGCGTGACCACCAGTATCAGCGCGGCGGCTGACAGGCCGTATTGCCAGACCGAAAAAATACAGATCGGCAACATGGCATACACCACGTTGCGCATGATGGCGGGTACATCGCTGCCGCTGTGCTGGTAGGGGGCTGCACGTAACTCGATAGGTTGGCTCATGCAGCCTTCTTTCTGTCTTTGAGAAAAGACTTGGCAACGCGGAACTGTTGCACAAGGGGGATGTGCGAGGGGCACACATAGCTGCAACAACCGCACTCGAAACATTCATCAAGGAAAAATTTGTCCGCCATCAAATCATACTCGCGTTTGGCCGAGAGCAATCCCATCTGCGTGGGATTGAGTTTTTTCGGACATGCCTTGATGCATTCGCCGCAATGGATGCAAGGGTAAATGCGTTGAGAGGCCGTCTCCTTTTTGCCGAATGCCAGTACCCCACACACGCCTTTTGTAATCGGGATATCCAGCGAAGAGATCGCCGCGCCCATCATCGGGCCGCCCAGTATCACTTCGCTGCCGTGTGCACCCACATGGTCGAGCAGAAAACGCAACGGCGTGCCCAGCGGCACGATGTAATTGCCAGGCCGCTCGACGGCAGGGCCTGCCACGGTGACCACGCGTTCGGTCATGCCTTCGCCCAGTGGGAGCAATTTTCCGACATAGGCCATGGTCATCACGTTATTCATCACAACACCGATTGATGAACTGCGTTTGCCAATAGGCACTTCGCGCCCCAGCAGGGCGTGCGTCAGCGTTTCCGCCGCGCCCTGAGGATATTTGGTTTTCACCACTTTGACCGTGACGGTGCCGTCGCTGGGCAGTGCGGCGATCAGTGCGGCAACGGCATCGGGTTTGTTGTCTTCCACGCCGATGATCGCGCGCGGTGCGCCACACACACGGCGTGCATAGTCGATCCCGGTCATGATGTGCTGCGCCCGTTCCACCATAATGCGATGATCGCAGGTCAGAAAAGGCTCGCACTCGGCGCCGTTCACAATCAGCGTGTCGATCACGCAACCGTTGGGCGGAATCAGTTTGGCATGAGTCGGAAATACCGCGCCGCCCTTGCCCGCCACGCCGATCTGCTGCATCACCAGTGCCAGTTCAATCCCCGTCAAACCGTCCAGAGGCTGAGGATTTCGTACCCTGATTTCCTGCCCGTCCGCTTCATACACGCGGATGGTAATCGCCGTTTCCATTGCGCCGGTGTCCGACGGGATCAGTGAAATCGCTTCGACGATGCCCGTTGCGGGCGCGTGGATCGGCAGCGAGAACATTCCATTTGCCGTTGCAATCACCTCGCCTCTGAACACTTCCTGCCCCACCCGGACGATCGAAACCGCGGGTTTGCCGATGTGTTGTGACAGCGGAACGAACAGTTTAGGGGCGAACGGAAACCTTTGAATCGGCAAGCTTCCGGTTTCCTTGTGATACGCCGGATGAATGCCGTGTTCGAAAGTGGCTTTACGCGAGAAGAGGGAAGAGAGAAGAGAGAAGGGTAACAACCTTCCCGGCAGGGAGGGTCGCGCCATAGGCGCGGGGTGGGCATCCCCTTTCCCCCTTCCCCCTTCTCCAAAAAATGTGAGGCTCATAATTTCGATCACCGCTTAGTGGAACTTCGCAGCCCGCAGTTCAAGTTTGTCCAGATTGGCCTCGTTCATATTCCACGGCGTTCCGGGATGAATGATGCCGGCGGTGCATTTTTCCGCGGCCTTGACGATATCGAGGAAGCTGCCCGCCTTTGGATTGATGATGACGGCTTTCTTGGAAGCTGCCCGCCTTTGGATTGATGATGACGGCTTTCTTTGATGCGTCGTAAGCAAATATTTTCGGGTTGATATTGATACATTCGTCGCATGCGGTGCATTCCGGCGTGTCGAGGTAGGCCTGCTCGTAATCTGCTGCTGCGGCAGCTGTTTCCGGTGCAGCTGCGATCGTGCCGGTTAAACCTGAAGAGAGCTGCTGTATCAGTTCCTGACGCACGCGGTTGGCAATGCTTGTTTCATCGACTACTGAACGGCTGACACCCGCCAGATCCTTGAGTTGCTGCCAGAAATTCTGGCGCTCTTCACAGGACAATACCATTTCAACCGACACCAGCACGCGCAGCAGACGATTTTTCTTGTCCACAGACCAGATGAACGGGAACTTGCCCATTCGTTCGGATTCGGAGAGTTTGAGGAAATCGCCCAGCAACACCATCTCGTCGTTCCATGTTTCCGGCGGCGCTTTCTTGAACTGTTTGGCAAAACGTCCTTCGGAGAGTGCGAAGTCGGCAAAGGTCAGCGGCAGCACGAGC
>JAPLQK010000084.1 GCA_026399735.1 Pseudomonadota bacterium | reverse complement strand
CGGCACAAAGGGGTGAAGGTTGGCAAATTCCGGCCAGGTCAGCGCCAGCAGCTCGGAAGCGGCGTTCAGCTTCATAGTGCAGGAGCCTAACGCGATCATCGAATGGGTCAGCGACAGATCCTTGTTCTCCAGCCGCTTGAGGTAACGCATCATCAAGGTTTCGGAGTGACAGGAGTTGAACACCGGATGGGTCAGGATAGCCGACTTTCTGACCGTCAGGTGCATCGAACAAGCGGCGACCTGCGCCTGACTTAATCTGGGTGCAGGTTTTCCTGCCGCTTGCGCGAACACCGCGAGAATCGCGTTCAGGTCGGTGATCGAGGTGGTTTGATCCAGTGCGATGCCTAAACCCTCGCTGCTGTAACGGAAGTTGATTTTTGCCGCCTCAGACAGTGCGTGAATCTTCACGTTGTCGGTATGGGCCAATTTCAGCGTATCGAAGAAAGCATCGTGGGCGATGGTGTAACCCAGTTTCTTGAGTTCATTCGCCAGTGCCACGGTGGACAGATGAACCTGGCGTGCGATGCCGCGCAGACCCTGCGCGCCGTGATATACCGCATACATGCCGGCCATGATCGCCAGCAGTGCCTGTGCGGTACAGATATTGGACGTGGCTTTTTCGCGGCGGATATGTTGTTCGCGGGTTTGCAGCGCCATGCGCAGTGCAGGGTTGCCGTCGGCGTCCACGGACACGCCGATGATGCGGCCCGGCATTGAACGCTTATAGGCATCGCGACAGGCAAAAAAGGCTGCGTGAGGGCCGCCGTAACCCAGCGGTACGCCGAAGCGCTGGGTCGAGCCCAGCACGATGTCTGCACCCCATTCGCCCGGCGGTGTGAGCAATACCAGGCTCAGAATATCGGCCGCAACTGCGATGGTCATGCCGTGCTCTTTTGCACGACCGACAAAATCACTATAGTCATGTACCACGCCATTGGCTGCCGGATATTGCAGCAGTGCGCCGTACAGTTTGTCGTTCAAGGTGACGGTCTTGAAGTCGCCGATCACCAGTTCAATCCCCAGCGGTTTGGCGCGGGTTTTAAGTAATTCGATGGTTTGCGGGAAACATTCGTGCGACACGAAAAAGCTGTTCTTGCCGGCGGCTGCCGCGTCTCTGCTACGCAGACCGTGCAACATGGTCATGGCTTCCGCTGCGGCGGTGGCCTCATCCAGCAGCGAGGCGTTGGCAATCTCCATTCCGGTCAGATCGACGATCATGGTCTGAAAATTCAGCAGCGCTTCCAGGCGACCCTGAGCGATTTCAGCCTGATAAGGCGTGTAGGCAGTGTACCAGCCCGGATTTTCCAGCACGTTGCGCTGGATGACCGGCGGCAGAATGGTGTCGTAATAACCCAGACCGATGTAAGTCTTATAAAGCCTGTTTTTTGCTGCAATACCGCGCAGATGTTGCAGATAGGCATGTTCGGACAGGCCTTCCGGCAGATTCAGCGGCGCCTTTAAACGTATCGACGCAGGGATCGTCTGGTCTATCAATGCGTCCAGCGACGGCGCGTCAATTTTTGCCAGCATTGCCTGCACATCCTGGTCAGAGGGGCCGTTGTGGCGGTTTACAAATTGGTCGGGATTCATGAATGGAGCGCTTTCTGAAATATATAGCAAAAGGGAAGGGGGAAGGGAACGTACCTGCGGTGCTCAAGTGAGAAGGGACAAACCCAAGGCGCGCATCGCGCGCCACCCTTCCCTCTTCTCCCTTAACCCTTCCCAGTCCTTAGTGCGCTTCGCTGTCGACGACGGCCTGATAACCTGCCGCATCCATCAGCGCATCGATGTCTGCTGCATTGTCCGGTTTCATCCTGAACATCCATGCAGCGTAAGGGTCGCTGTTGATATTTTCCGGGCTGCTGTCCAGATCGCTGTTGATCGCAGTGACGGTGCCTGAAACAGGCGCATACACGTCAGCCGCAGCCTTGACCGATTCGACCACTGCGCATTCTTCGCGTGCTTTCAGGTGGCGACCGACAGCCGGTGCCTCGACGAACACCATGTCGCCCAGCAGTTCCTGAGCATGTTGTGTGATGCCGATGCTGACGGTGCCGTCAGCTTCTGTTTTGACCCATTCGTGGGAGGCGGTGTACTTCAGGTTGGATGGATTGCTCATTCAAAACTCCTATAGTCGTAAGTCGTAAGTCGTAAGTCGTTTTTAAACAAAAACTTACGTCTGATTATAAACAGCTCTTGCCATTTCTTGCGAACGGGTACTTTACCACCAGCGCGGTCAGCATCTTATCGCGAATTGCGACTTGTACGGTGTCGCCGATGGCAAAATCGATGGGCAGGCGCGCCAGTGCAATGGATTTCTCCAGCGTAGGAGAAAAACTGCCGCTGGTGATCTCGCCAGTCCCGTGTGCGGTATGCACTTTCTGGTGGCCGCGCAATACGCCGCGATCCAGCAACAGCAGACCCGCAAGTTTTTGGGTTGGCGGGTTGGCCAGCAATGCGGTCTTGCCAATGAAGTCGCGGGCGCTTGTCAAATCCACCGTCCAGGCCAAACCGGATTCCAGTGGGCCGACGCTCTCATCCATGTCCTGTCCGTAGAGGTTCATGCCCGCTTCCAGACGCAATGTGTCGCGTGCGCCCAGACCGATGGGTTTTACGCCGTTTTCTGCCAGCGTAGCCCAGAAAAACGGCGCGGCTTTGGCTGGAATCATGATTTCGAAGCCATCCTCACCGGTATAGCCGGTACGTGCGATGAACATCGTGCCCATTTCTACCGCACTAAAAGGAATCAGGCGCTCAGTCAGTTCCTGACTGCCCGGCAGTGCGGCCCAGACTTTGGCTCTGGCATTCGGGCCTTGCACGGCGATCATCGCAAGTTCAGGATGGTCGGTGATGTCGAGCGACGTATACCCCCCTTCCAACTTCCCCTCCTGTGAGGGGGGCAGGACAAGAGCAGCCTCTCCCGATGTGAGAGGCGCCTTGAATTCCTTTGCCTGCTTTTTCATCCAGGCGATGTCCTTGTCTGCGGTGCCTGCGTTGACCACGATACGGAACCAGGTTTCGGCCATGAAGTACACGATCAGGTCGTCGATGACACCGCCATTTTCCAGCAGCATCGTTGAATACAGCGCTTTGCCAGGGATAATCAGCTTGTCGACGTTGTTCGCCAGCAGGAAGCGTAAAAAATCGCGTGCGCCAATACCCTTTATGTCCACCACGCGCATGTGGGAAACATCGAACATGCCGCAATCGTTGCGTACCTGATGGTGCTCGTCGATTTGCGAGCCGTAATTTACCGGCATGTCCCAGCCGCCGAAATCCACCATTTTTGCGCCCATCGCGCGGTGGGCTGCATTTAAAGGTGTTGTTTTAAGAGTCGTCATACAGGCTTTCAAAATAAAAAAGGCGCAGCACGAATTCGTGCTGCGCCCCATCTGTCCTTGGTACCTGAGAGATTACAATAAATTCAGCAACTCATTGATAAACAAGTCATTATCTGCATTTAATTGCGTGCCCCTTCGGTGGCAGGTGATGCCTGCGCTCTCCAGATTTGCCTGTGCCAATAGTTCTTTGTGCCTGAGCGGTTACGGGTGTTACGCCTTCGGCGGTGGCATCAAATACCACGCTCTCCCATTGGTCTGAACGGCGATGCGGATTATGCTGGATTCAATAAAACCTGACAATGGATATTTATCGGATTTACAATGGATTTTTCCGGCTAATCCGCCAATAACTTTTCAACTGCCGCAATATTCGCATGGGTTTCAGGATGGCGGCTGCCGCTGTGACGGGCGTTTTCGGGCAGCACAATAAGATGTATCTGGATACCTGATTCCCGGGTGAGCGTATAGCTCGGGACAGTTTCTTCACGCCCTCCCAGTCGGATTCTCCATTCTCCGTCTTCAAAATCGAGCTTGTTTCTGAGCAGGAACAGCAGTACGGATTTTGCATCGTCGGAAAACAGCATCAGATTGATGTCTGAAAGCTCACCCGCTGCGCCGCTTAATACCGAACCGGTCAGGTAAGGGTTAAATGTTGCAAACAGCCGCATGCAGGCCAAGGCTTCGCTGCGTAGCTGATGCAGAATATCGGGATGACTGTCGTGTTGGTATAGCACGCGATAACTGTGCAAAGCTTCTTCTACTTCCTTGTTGCTGGGCAGGTGCTGCGTGTCTGAGGCGCCAAGTTGACGGGCCGCCTTGCGCTTGGCAGAGGCGAAGTCGGCCATGCCGGCCTCGGCAATCAATTTCGCGGCCTGATGCGCCAGCTGTTCGCGCATCAGGTCACGCCTGGAATCGCGTGGCTTTGGCGACATCAGAGCAGCTGATCTCTGATCGTTTCAGCATTTTTCCCGGAGTCGCCCGGCGGCGAGACTGCCTGTCCGCCAGGTACATTTTCCTGATAGAAATATTCCACCCGGGAACCGTTGTCGTCGCGATGGCCGCTTTCGTTAATGCGCACGGCGGCCATGTTGTCCGGCATGCTGTATTCGGCCTGCGGTACATCTTTGAGCACCTTCTCCATGTAACTCATCCAGATCGGCAGCGCTGCGCCACCGCCGGTTTCCTTGTCGCCCAGGCTGCGTGGCTGATCGAACCCCATCCATGCGATGCCCACCACAGTCGGCTGAAAGCCGCAAAACCAGGCATCGATGGAATCGTTGGTGGTGCCGGTTTTACCGGCCAGATCCTGGCGTCCGAGTTGCATGGCGCGAATGCCAGTGCCGTGTTTGACCACGTCCTGCATCAGACTGACCATGGTGTACGCATTGCGCACGTCGATGATCTGCGGCGCACTTTCATTAGCCACTACGGGAATCGTTTTGCTAAGCACTTTTCCTTGTGCATCCTCGATGCGCTGAATGAAATAAGGCGTAGTGCGAAAGCCGCCATTGGCAAATACCGAATACCCGGTCAGCATCTGGAGTGGCGTTACCGAACCGGCTCCCAGCGCCATAGTCAGGTAAGGCGGATGTTTTTCAGCATCCAGACCGAATTTGGTGATGTAGTCCTGTACATAACGCGGCGTGATGGATTGCAGGATGCGTATCGAAACCATATTTTTGGAATGGATAAGTGCTTCGCGCATGCGCATCGGCCCTGCGTATTTGCCATCGTAATTTTTCGGTTCCCAGGGCTCGCTGCCGGTCTGAGCGGCACCGAACGACAGCGGCGCATCATTGATGATGGTGGCCGGGGTAAATCCCTTTTCGAGCGCTGCGGAATAAATGTAGGGTTTGAAGCTTGAGCCGGGTTGACGCCAGGCTTGAGTGATGTGGTTGAACTGATTATGGTTAAAATCAAAACCGCCGACCAGTGCGTAGATGGCGCCATCGAGTGGATTGCCCGACACAAATGCCGATTCCACTTGCGGAAGCTGGCTTATTTGCCACACACCTTGCTCATTTTTCTGGACGCGGATGATGGAGCCCGTCACGATGCGCTGATTCAATGCCACCTTATCGGTGAGCGCTCTTTGTGCGAAACGCAACGCTTCCCCGCTGATCGTAACCCGTTCGCCACCCTTGCAATAGGCCTGAATCACTGTGGTGGACGCGGATAAAACCACGGCGGGCAGCAAATCGTCATTGTCGATGGATTCCTGCAGCGCTTCTTCCAACGCTTCCTCGCCATTTCCTTGTTGCAAATCCGCGTAGCCTTCCGGCCCGCGATACCCATGACGCCGGTCATATTCAAGCACGCCTTTGCGCACGGCCTGATAAGCGGCTGTCTGATCCAGTTGACGGATCGTGGTGTAAACCTTAAGTCCCTGAGTATAGGTATCGTCCTGATACTTTTGATATACGGCCTGCCTTACCATTTCTGTCAGATAGTCAGATTTGACAGAGAATTCCTGGTTACCATGTTTTGCGATGATAGGTTCGTTCTGGGCAAGTTTGAATTGATCATCGTTGATAAGGCGCAACTCGTGCATGCGTCGCAGCACGTAAAGCTGACGCAGTTTGGCGCGCTTGGGGTTGACGACGGGGTTGTAGCTGGAAGGTGCCTTGGGCAAGCCGGCTAACATGGCGGCTTCGGCAATGGAAATCTGATTCAGCGGTTTACCGAAGTAGATCTGCGAAGCGGACGCAAAACCGTAGGAGCGTTGACCAAGATAAATCTGGTTGATGTAAAGCTGCAAGATGTCATCTTTGCTCAGGTAATGCTCGATTTTGAAGGCAAGCAACATTTCATTGAATTTGCGCGTAAAGGTTTTTTCCTTGGAAAGGAAAAAATTTCGGGCAACCTGCATGGTGATGGTGCTCGCGCCCTGTTTGGTGCCGCCTGCCGTAAAATTGGAAAGCGCGGCGCGCAATACGCCCATATAATCAACGCCGCCGTGTTGATAAAATCGATCGTCTTCCGCAGCCAGAATGGCGTTTTTCATCGCATCAGGCACTTCGGCTATTTTCACCAGCGCTCTGCGCTCTTCGCCAAATTCACCAAGTAAGGTTCCCTCAGCGCTATAGATGCGCAGCGGCACTTTGGGGTGGTAGTCGGTGAGAACCTCCAGCGAAGGCAGGCTCGGATAGGTCAGCATCACCGCCATCCCGAGCAATAAAACAGGCAACAAAATAAGCGTCAGCACAACAATAACGGGGAGCAGCCAGCGGCGTGTAGTCATTGAATAGTTGTTCAAGAATAATTAATAATGGTATTGTTCAGCAATCGTGTCGATTATACGAGATAAATGTATCACCAAAAACGTCTTTACAGCGTTGAGCGCAATTGCTAGGATTTCAACCACTTTATACGGAAAAGCTCCGAACGGCCTATGCCTAAAGTAAATTTTGATATTTTTCTGGATTTTATCCAGTCAAAAACGCCACCTTTGATCGGGGTGGATATTAGTTCGTCATCGGTAAAACTGGTTGAGCTCAGCCAGGCACCGGATAATGCCGGCTACACGGTAGAGCGCTACGTGATAGAGGCGTTGCCTAAAGATGCATTTTTCGACGGCAATATCAATAATCTGGATGCGCTGGCGGAAACGCTTCAGCGTGGCTGGAAGCGTCTGGGTACCAAAATTAAAAATATCAGTGTCGCGCTGCCTGCTGCGGCCGTCATTTCCAAGAAAATACTCCTGCCTGCCGGCATGCGAGATGAAGATCTGGAGTTTCAGGTCGAATCAGAGGCAAACCAATATATTCCTTTTGCGCTGGATGAGGTCAATCTGGATTTTTATGTGCTGGGTCCGGCACCCGGAATTGAGGATGAAGTAGAAGTATTGCTGGCAGCTTCTCGCAAGGCGAATGTAGAAGACAGAGTGGCTGCTGCTCAGGCGGCAGGACTTAAGGTGACAGTCGTGGATGTCGAACCCTATGCGGCTGAAACGGCATTTTCACAAATAAGGGCGCAACTGCCGGATAACGCGGAAGATAAGTGTGTGGCCTTGATCGATATTGGCGCGACCGTGATGAATGTCAATGTGTTACGCAACGGACAATCGATTTACACACGGGATCAGCAAATCGGCGGCGAGCAATTGACCCAGCAAATTCAAACCGCGTTCGGCATGACTGTCGAGCAGGCCGAAGCCGCAAAACGCAACGGTGGCTTACCTGAAAATTATGAAAGCGATGTGTTGTCACCCTTTCGTGAAAATCTGGTCATGGAGATTGCGCGTGCGCTCCAGTTCTTTTTTACCTCTTCGCAATACAATGAAGTGGACTATATCGTGCTGGCAGGCGGCTGCGCCGTGTTGCCGGGGCTGGACGATGCAGTGGCCACGCGAACTCAGGTGAGTACCATGGTGGCGAATCCGTTTGCGTTAATGACTTTGTCGGGCAGGGTAAAGGGGCGCCAGTTGCAAACGGATGCACCTGCGTTAATTATTGCCTGTGGTCTGGCCATGCGGAGGTTCGATCCATCATGATACGCATAAACTTGCTGCCACATCGCGAGGAAAAACGTCGCGCCAAACAGATACAGTTCTTTATATTGAGCTTTCTTTCTTTGCTGCTGGGCGTGCTGGTCTGGGGGCTGGTGCATATGGTGATCAGCGCAAAAATTGATTATCAGAATCGACGCAATGCCTATTTGGAGCAGGAAACGCTGGTGCTGGATAAACAGATCGCGGAAATCAGAAAATTGCGTGAGCAGACCAAGGCCTTGCTTGAGCGCAAGGATGCAGTTGAAAAGTTGCAAAGCGATCGTGCAAGCGTAGTGCATCTGCTGGATCAGATGCTGCGTATTCTGCCGGATGGCGTATATATCAAGTCTGTCAAGCAATCGGGGGATGCAATCAGTCTGGTCGGTTTTGCGCAATCGAATGCGCGAGTCTCAACCTTGATGAGAGCCATTGAAGATTCCGCCTGGCTGGAGTCGCCTGCACTGGTCGAAATTCATGCGACGAATGCCAATGGTGCTCGTCTGAGTGAATTTACGCTGACCTTCAAGCTAACCAAGTTGACTGGCGTGAATGATGTCAAGCCCGCTGGCGTAAGGAATTAGTGCCATGATGAATCTGGACGAACTGAAAAATTTAAATCCGAAAACGCCGGGTGCATGGCCGTGGTCGGCAAAACTGATGGCTTTTGCAATGATCTTCATCGGTATTGTCGTGACGGGCGGTATGCTGGATAGTCAAAGCCAATGGGATGAATTGACCGGTGCAAAAGCCCGTGAATCGACGCTTAAAGATGCGTTTTTATCCAAAAAAAGGCAGGCGGTTAATCTGGATCTGATCAAGAAGCAGTTGCTGGAAACTCAGGAATCATTTGGTGCCTTGCTTAAACAATTGCCGAATAAATCCGAAATGGATGCCTTGCTGACAGATATCAATCAGGCAGGTTTAGGGCGTGGTTTGCAGTTTGATTTGTTCCGCCCGGGTCCGGAAACCATAAAAGGCTCGTTTGCCGAACAACCGATCGCCATCAAGGTGACGGGTAATTACGACGATCTGGGAAAATTTGCCAGCGATATTTCCATGCTGCCGCGTATTGTGACACTAAATGAAATAGCCGTTGCACCATCGGGCGGATCGCTGTCGATGGATGCGATTGCGAAAACCTTCCGCTATCTTGACGAAGAGGAGCTCGCAGCGCAAAAGAGGGCCGCCAAGTCGGCAGGAGCCGCAAAATGAAGTTAATCTATATTGCTTTTGTCTGTGCGTGGTTGGCAGGTTGCGGTGGCGAAGAATTTCAGGATCTGCGTGATTTTGTCAAAAACTCCGGCGCGGATATGCGCGGGAAAATACCGCCGCCTCCCGAAGTAAAGCTTTATGAGCCTTTCGCGTACATCAACGATATGAATCTGACTGACCCCTTCAAACCGCGTAAACCGGAAGTCAGTTCTGCGGGGCGGCGAGGAGAAAATGAACCCGATATGAATCGTCCCAAGGAGGCGCTGGAGGAGTTTCCGCTGGAAAGCCTCAAGATGGTCGGTTATGTGTTGAAGGCTAAAGTGGGTCATGCCGTCATTCGCGCGCCTGACAAAAAACTGTATCAGGTCAAGGTTGGGAATTACGTCGGCATGAATTTCGGCTTGATTCAAAAATTATCCGGTACGGAAATTACGATTAAAGAAGTGGTGCAAGACAGCACCGGTGACTGGTCTGAGCGCATCAGCAGTCTGCAATTGGTTGATAAGGAGTAACGCAATGGGCACAATGATAAAAAGCGCGATGCTGGGTTTGTTGATGGTTTTGGCTTTGCCGGTTGCACAGGCCGAAACCCAGAATAAAATAACTGCGTTGAGTGTGAGCGAGGCGGGTTCAGGTACGACCATCATCAAGGTTGAGCTGGCAGAGCCTCTGGCTAACCCGCCAGCCGGTTTTGCAATCAATGTACCGCCGCGTATCGCACTGGATTTTCCCAATACAGAGAATGCACTTGGCAAGTCTTTACAGGATTTTTCCGTGGGCGACTTGCGCAGTGCCAATATTGTGCAGGCGGGTTCGCGCACCCGGTTGGTGGTTAATCTGAATCAGATGTTAGCTTATGATACCCGGGTTGATGGCAACGCTGTTTTGATCACTTTGCATGCCAAAACAGCCGAATTGCCTGTCGCAGGCGAACGGTTTGCTGATGCACGCCTGACGACGCAAAAGCATACCTTGAACGCCGTTGATTTTCGTCGCGGCAAAAATGGTGAAGGACGAATTCAGGTTGACTTGTCCGATTCAGGCGTGGGCATCGACATTCACCGTCAGGGCACCCGCCTGATCGTTGATTTTCTGAAAACCAATCTGCCGGGAAAATTACAGCGCAAGCTGGATGTGGTTGACTTCGCAACACCGGTACAGCTGGTTGATACCTTTGCGCAGGGTGACAATATCCGCATGGTGATTGAGCCCAAAGGAATGTGGGAACATGTTGCCTATCAGACCGACAGTAAATTCATCGTCGAAATCAAGCCTGTTGTGGAAGACCCGAACAAACTGGTCAAGGGCGGTCAGCCAGGCTATGCAGGTGAGAAGCTGACGCTGAATTTTCAGGATATTTCCGTACGTGAAGCCCTGAATGTGATCGCTGACTTTACCGAACTGAATATGGTTATCAGCGACAGCGTGACGGGCAATCTGACCTTGCGCCTGAAAGACGTGCCGTGGGATCAGGCGCTGGATATCATTTTGCAAAGCCGCGGACTGGCAATGCGCAAGAACGGCAATGTGATTCAGGTGGCGCCGATCGGGGAGCTGGCGGCTTCCGAGAAGAGTGATCTGACCGCACGTCAGGATATTTCAGAGCTCGAAGAATTGCGTACCGAAAGTTTTCAACTGGGTTATACAACCGCGACTGCGGCAGCCTCGCTTTTGAACGGAATCAGCGCCGGTGCCGGTGCGATACCTGTCGCCGCAGCACCCGGCGCTGCGGGAGGTTCGCCGCGTATTTTGTCCAAACGCGGCAGCGCAATGGCAGATGTTCGTACTAACACCTTGTTTGTAAAAGATATTCCGTCGCGTATGGAGGATGTGCGCAGCCTGCTTAAGCAGATTGATGTTCCTGTGCGTCAGGTCATGATCGAAGCCAGGTTCGTGTCTGCTGGCGATTCTTTTGCCAGGTCTTTGGGTGGAAAGCTGGGATTTACCGGGCCTGCCGTCGGTCCCAATGCAGGTTTTGCTATCGGCGGCAATACACCGACTGCGACGCGTGCAGCCGTTACCGGGATTACCAATGTGAATTTACCTGCGGCGCCAGCCGGTACCGGGGGCTTGCTGTTGTCGTTGTTTAACCCGTCGGCAACCAAGGTGCTGTCACTGGAGCTGGACGCATCGGAAACCGATGGCATCACCAAAAACATTGCCAGCCCGAAGGTGGTGACAGCCGATAAGACCAAGGCCTCAATCAAGTCAGGTGTTGAGATACCCTACACCCTGGCGGGCACCGTGGGCAGCCCGCCGACAACGGCATTTAAAACGGCGGCGTTGAGCCTGGATGTCACGCCGCACATTACGCCGGACAACAACATCAACATGATGCTGGTCGCAAGTCAGGATACCGTCGGCGCCTTGTATGCCGGTGTACCCAGTATCAACAGCAAGTCCGTTACAACCGAAGTATTGGTCGAAAATGGCGGGACTGTGGTGGTGGGCGGCGTGTTTACCCAGGATGTTGCCGACACTGTCAATAAAGTGCCGTTGCTGGGGGATATCCCTGTGTTTGGCTGGATGTTCAAGAACAAGGTTAAAACGGATGCCAAAAATGAATTGCTGATTTTCATTACGCCTAAAATCATGCAGAACTCGATGAATTTACGGTAACAGTAAACCCGAAAAAACGTTATATCAAGGCCCGGCTTCGACCGGGCTTTTGATTGAATTCGTTTACAATACGCCTTATGCAAAATAGCTCTATACCCAGCACGCGAAAATTTCAATCTGGTAACCTGATTCTTGTCGGCATGATGGGTTCGGGTAAAACCACCATGGGGCGCATTCTGGCGAAGCATCTGGGCAAGGTATTCGTGGATAGCGATGAGGAAATCCAGTTTCGTACCGGTGTGACCATTCCGCATATCTTCGATGTAGAAGGGGAGCACGGTTTTCGTCAGCGTGAAACTGACGCGCTGGCGGAGTTGGTGAGCCGTGACGATCTGGTGCTGGCGACCGGCGGAGGGGCGGTACTTGCGGAAGAAAACCGTACGATGTTAAAGCAAAACGGCATCGTCATTTACCTGAAGGCCGGGGTTCATGACCTCTGGATGCGCACGCGCAACGACAGGAATCGCCCGTTGCTCCAAACGGGGAATCTGCATGCCAGGCTATCCGATTTGCTGCATCAGCGGGAGACGTTTTACCAGCAGGTTGCAGACATTGTGATGCCAACGGGCAGGCAAAGCGTACACGCCCTGATGTTGAAACTGGTTGCTGAAATCGAGAATTACCGGAAAAAGAACCCGTAAAAACTATGCAAACATTGACAGTAGGATTGGAAGATCGCAGTTACCCGATACACATCGGTACAGGATTGCTTGCCAACGCGGAATTACTGGAAGCACACCTGCCACGCAAACGTGTCGCAATCGTCACCAACACCACAGTTGCGCCGCTGTATCTGGAAAGACTCAAGCTGACTTTGCAACAAATCGGTGTGCAAAGTGTGGAAGTCATCCTGCCGGACGGTGAGGCGTATAAGACCGCCGAGACGCTCAATCTGATTTATGACGCACTGCTGGCGCATCGCTGCGAACGCAGCACCCCCCTGATTGCGCTGGGCGGCGGTGTGATCGGTGATATGACAGGTTTTGCTGCAGCATGCTATTTGCGCGGCGTGCCGTTCATCCAGATACCGACGACCTTGCTCTCTCAGGTGGATTCCTCGGTGGGCGGCAAGACCGGCATCAATCATCCTCTCGGCAAAAATATGATCGGCGCGTTCTATCAGCCGCAACTGGTGCTGGCGGATATAGAGACGTTGAATACTTTACCGGATAAGGAGTTGTCAGCCGGGCTGGCGGAGGTCATCAAATACGGCCTGATCCGCGACCTGTCTTTTCTGGTATGGCTGGAGCAAAACATGGATAAGCTGCTGGCCAGAGATACCGATGCGCTGCAATACGCGGTGTTGCGCAGCTGTCAGAACAAGGCGGACGTGGTCGCTGCGGACGAACGGGAAAGCGGTGAGCGTGCCTTGCTGAACTTGGGGCATACCTTCGGCCATGCTATCGAGTCGGGGATGGGCTACGGTAACTGGTTACACGGTGAAGGCGTTGCTGCAGGAACGATCATGGCGGCTGACTTGTCGCAGCGCTTGGGCTGGATCAGCGAGCAGGACGTGGCGCGCATACGCACGCTGTTTATTCGCGCCCACTTGCCGGTTACAGCGCCCGATCTGGGCGTGGAAAAATACCTGGACTACATGGGGCTCGACAAAAAAGTCGAGGGCGGCAAGTTGCGCTTCGTGCTGTTAAGGCAGCTCGGGCAGGCTGAGCTGGTGAATGACGTTCCATCCGAACTGCTGCTACAAACGTTACAGGCATGCGTTTCTTCCGATGAGGTTCGGAACAGGCATGACTGAGCTTGCCAGCTATGCCGTATCCGAGGCCAACTCCCTTGGCAGAAAGTTTTCGGAAGTCTCGCCGCAGGGGCGCAGCGAATTTCAGCGTGACCGGGACCGTATCATTCATTCAGGCGCGTTCCGCCGCCTTGAATACAAGACTCAGGTATTTGTGAATCATGAAGGCGACCTGTTTCGCACCCGCCTGACCCATAGCATCGAGGTTGCACAAATCGCCCGCTCGATTGCGCGCCGTCTGCATCTGAATGAAGATCTGGCCGAGGCGATTTCGCTGGCACATGATCTGGGTCATACCCCGTTCGGACATGCCGGACAGGATGCGCTGAATGACTGCATGAAAGCCTATGGCGGATTTGAACACAACCTGCAGTCGGTGCGTGTGGTGGACGTGCTCGAAGAGCGTTACGCAACATTCGACGGATTGAATCTGTGCTTCGAGACGCGCGAGGGCATACTCAAGCATTGTCGTATTGAGCAGGCCGGTCAGCTGGGTGAGTTGGGCGAACGTTTCATAAAAAACCTGCGGCCTTCGCTGGAGGGGCAGATCGCCAACCTGGCCGATGAAATCGCCTACAACAATCACGATGTGGATGATGGTCTGCGTTCCGGGATTATCACGCTGGAACAGTTATCGGATGTGCCGCTGGTGGCGGAGCACCTGCAACAAGTGCGCTGTGCATACCCTGATTTGACAGAGCGTCGCGTGGTGCACGAAACGGTGCGGCGCATGATCAATACGCTGGTAACGGATCTGATCTGCCAGAGTGCGGCCAATATTGCCGCACAAAATCTGGTCACGCTGGATGATGTGCGCGCAGCGCCTGCGCTGATTGCCTTTAGCGATGAGTTGAACGTTAAACAGCGGGAGTTGAAAAAGTTCCTGTATACGCATCTGTATCGCCACTATCGCGTCATGCGCATGAGCGCCAAGGCACAGCGCATCATTCGCGAATTGTTCGATGTTTTTATGGAAGACAGTCGCCTGCTGCCAACGCGTTTTCAATCATACGAAACGCGGGAAGAATCCAGTCGTGCGCGGGTCGTGGCCGACTATATCGCAGGCATGACGGATCGTTATGCAATACGTGAGCATAAACGCATCTTCGCTGTGGAAGAAGACTCCATTTAAAGCCGAGGGAGAGAAATTTCCTGCCCGGGAGGGTGCCCAGACCGCTTTGGTTGCTGGCAAGTCCGATTAAAGGTAGAATTCTAACCCTTTCGCTTTTGTATTTAGGCGCGGGTAGCAGGCATGGCGACGTGTGTCGTCATTTTTTCGCCGGTATTTTGAAACCGGCCGCTGCTGGCGACTCTTGAGTCGGGAGTACCGTTGTTTTCAATGTTCTGTTTTATTTGATTGAGGGAAGCCGTGTTTAATTTGCCAATGCAACAAGGTTTGTATGATCCGCGCCAGGAGCGCGATGCCTGTGGAGTGGGTTTTGTCGCTCATATTAAGGGCAAAAAAAGCCATGACATGGTAAGTCAGGGTCTGCAGATATTGGAAAACCTGACCCATCGCGGTGCGACGGGTGCTGACCCGCTGGCAGGGGACGGCGCAGGTATCCTGTTGCAGGTTCCCGATGCATTTTTTCGTGCGCAATGTGCAACGCTGGGCATGGCTTTGCCGGAAGCAGGTCGTTATGGCGTAGGAATGTTGTTCCTGCCTAAGGATTTAGCGGCACGAGCTGCAGCTGAGCAAATCATCGCCGAGAAAATTGCAGCCGAAGGACAGTTGTTGCTGGGCTGGCGCGATGTGCCGGTAGACAGCTCCATTCTGGGAGAGAGCGTCAAACTGGTGGAGCCTGCAGTACGCCAGGTGTTTATCGGCTGCGGTGAAAACTGCGCCGACACGGATGCGTTCGAGCGCAAACTGTTTGTGATCCGCAAGACGGCTGAACATGCAGTGAGCAGCCTGCCCAATGTGAAGAATTTTTACATTCCTTCGTTGTCTGCACGCACGATTGTTTATAAAGGCATGTTGCTGGCCGACCAGGTGGGTAAATATTATCCGGATTTGCAGGACAAGAGTTTGATAAGTGCGCTGGCGCTGGTACATCAGCGTTTTTCAACCAATACTTTCCCGAGTTGGGATCTGGCGCATCCGTTCCGCATGATCGCGCATAACGGCGAAATCAATACGGTGCGCGGCAATGTGAACTGGATGGCGGCGCGCCACGCGGCGATGTCCTCCAGTCTGCTTGGTGAAGATCTGGAAAAACTCTGGCCGCTGATTGTGGATGGACAGTCCGACTCGGCCTGTTTCGACAATGCGTTGGAATTGTTGGTGGCCGGCGGGTATTCGTTGCCGCACGCGATGATGTTGCTGATTCCAGAAGCATGGGCCGGCAATCCGCTGATGGATGAAGAGCGTCGCGCTTTCTATGAGTATCATGCCGCGCTGATGGAGCCGTGGGACGGCCCCGCAGCTGTCGCGTTTACCGATGGCAAGATGATCGGTGCGACGCTGGATCGTAACGGACTGCGTCCTGCACGCTACCTGATTACCGATGACGATGTCGTGTTGCTGGCCTCTGAAATGGGCGTGCTGAATATTCCTCAGCACAAGGTCGTCAAGAAATGGCGTCTGCAGCCGGGCAGGATGTTTCTGATCGACATGGAAGCCGGACGCATCATCGACGATACCGAGCTGAAAAACCAGCTGGCTACCGCCAAACCATACCGCAAGTGGATCGAAGAATCCCGATTCTTCCTGGGCGATATGCCGGCATCAACGAGTGAAAACAAGCTGAACGCATCGTTGCTGGATACCCAGCAGGCGTTCGGCTATTCACAGGAAGACATCAAATTCATTCTGGCGCCGATGGTGAATGCAGGCGAAGAGCCGACAGGTTCGATGGGTACGGATGCGGCGCTGGCTGTGCTGTCGAACAAAAACCGCTCTTTCTACGATTATTTCCAGCAATTATTTGCGCAGGTAACTAATCCGCCAATCGACCCGATTCGCGAAGAAATCGTGATGTCGCTGACTTCGTTTATCGGCCCCAAGCCTAATTTACTCGGCATTGACGAGACGACGCCTTCATTGCGTCTGGAAGTGCATCAACCTGTGCTGTCGAATGACGATATGGGACGCCTCTCCAACATCGATCAGTTGACGCAAGGCCGTTATCGCTCGCTGGTGCTGGATATTACTTATCCGGCAAGTGAAGGCGCCGCTGGTTGCGAGTTTTCGGTTAAAGCGCTTTGTGTCGCTGCGGACAAGGCGGTCGCCGATGGTTATAACGTGCTGATCCTGTCGGACCGCGCCATGTCGGCAGAACGCGTTGCCATTCCGGCACTGGTTGCGTGTTCCAAAGTGCATCAGCATCTGGTTCGCGCGGGTCTGCGTACCAGCACAGGGTTGGTAGTCGATACCGGTTCTGCACGCGAGGTGCATCACTTTGCATTGCTGGCGGGTTACGGTGCGGAAGCTGTCTGCCCGTGGCTGGCTTTTGAAACCATTGCGGCGATGAGCCTGCCTTCCGGTGTGGCAGCTGCGGATGCCAAGAAGCGCTTTATCAAGGCGATCGACAAGGGCCTGATGAAGGTCATGTCCAAGATGGGTATTTCAACCTATCAGTCCTATTGCGGCGCGCAAATATTCGAGGCGATCGGTCTTGATGCCACTTTCGTCGCCAGCTATTTCACCGGAACTGCGACCCAGATTGAAGGAATCGGCCTGGCTGAGGTCGCCGAAGAAGCGCTGCGTACCCATAAAGACGCTTTCGGCAAGGATCCGGTTTTGGCGAATGCTTTGGCGGCGGGCGGGGAATACGCTTACCGTGTGCGCGGCGAAGAACACATGTGGACACCGGATTCCATCGCCAAGTTGCAAATGGCCACGCGTACCAACAATGCCTCGACTTACAAGGAATACGCCGCGCTTATCAACGAGCAAAGCACCAAGCTGAAGACTTTGCGCGGGCTGTTCGAGATCAAATCCGCCGGTGTCGCTGTGCCGTTGGCTGAAGTCGAATCCGCGAAAGAAATCGTCAAGCGTTTTGTGACCGGCGCGATGTCGCTGGGTTCCATTTCTACGGAAGCGCATACGACGCTGGCGATTGCGATGAATCGCCTCGGCGGCAAATCCAACACCGGCGAAGGCGGCGAGGATGCGGCGCGGTTTGCCGTTTTGAAGGGCGGCGAGATGCTCTCCGACATCATCGGCAAGAGTCGTATCGAAGCGGATCGTGAAATGCAGGCGGGTGACTCGTTGCGTTCGAAGATCAAACAGGTCGCATCGGGTCGTTTTGGCGTCACCGCAGAATATCTGGCCAGTGCGGATCAGATCCAGATCAAAATGGCTCAGGGTGCGAAACCGGGCGAAGGCGGGCAACTGCCGGGTCACAAGGTGTCCGAGTACATCGCCAAGCTGCGTTTCTCGGTACCGGGCGTGGGGCTGATTTCACCCCCCCCGCACCACGATATTTATTCGATCGAAGATCTGGCGCAGCTGATCCATGATCTGAAGAACTCCAATCCGTCCGCATCGATTTCGGTGAAACTGGTATCAGAAATCGGCGTAGGTACGGTGGCGGCCGGTGTATCCAAGGCCAAGGCCGACCATATCGTCGTGTCCGGTTTTGACGGCGGCACGGGCGCGTCCCCTTTATCTTCCATCAAGCATGCGGGGACACCGTGGGAATTGGGGCTGGCCGAGGCACAGCAAACGCTGGTGTTGAACCAGTTGCGCGGGCGCGTCGCGCTGCAGGTGGATGGTCAGCTCAAGACCGGCCGCGATGTATTGATCGGTGCGCTGTTGGGTGCCGATGAATTCGGTTTCGCAACGGCGCCGCTGGTAGTCGAAGGCTGCATCATGATGCGCAAGTGTCACCTCAATACCTGTCCTGTCGGCGTTGCCACGCAGGATCCCGAGTTGCGCCGCAAATTTACCGGGCAACCGGAACATGTGGTGAACTACTTCTTCTTCGTCGCCGAAGAGTTGCGCGAACTGATGGCGCAGATGGGTATCCGTCGTTTTGTCGATCTGATCGGTCGTTCTGATCTGCTGGATGTAAAGCACAGTATTGCCCACTGGAAATCACAAGGTCTTGATTTTTCAAAGGTATTTCATCAGCCTCTGGTACCCGCCAGCGTGGCGCGTCAGCATGCCGAACAGCAGGATCACGAGCTGGACAAGGCGCTGGACAATACGCTGATCGCAGAAGCAAAAAATGCTATTAATAATCAAGAGCCTGTCGTAATAGACAGCCCTATCCGCAACGTCAACCGCACCGTCGGCACAATGTTGTCGCATGAAGTGGCCCGCCGTTATGGGAATGCGGGTTTGCCTGCCGACACCATCCAGGTGAAATTTTCCGGTACGGCAGGCCAGAGTTTTGGTGCGTTTCTGTCGCACGGCATTTCGTTTGAGTTGCGCGGCGAAGGCAACGATTACGTGGGCAAGGGTTTATGCGGCGGACGTATCGCCATCATGCCGCCCCGCGACGCAAATCTGATTGCATCTGACAATATTATCGTCGGCAATACCGTGTTGTATGGTGCAACCTCCGGCGAATGCTATTTCAACGGCGTGGCGGGTGAACGCTTTGCGGTGCGTAATTCAGGCGCCATTGCCGTGGTCGAAGGATTGGGTGATCACGGTTGTGAATACATGACGGGTGGCATGGTAATCGTGCTGGGACAAACGGGCCGCAACTTCGCTGCGGGCATGTCCGGCGGTGTGGCTTACGTGCTGGATGAGTCAGGCGACTTTGAAAAGCGTTGCAATCTGACCATGGTGGCGCTCGAACCTGTTATCGAAGAAGTGACAGGACTCGATAGCACCGAAGATTTACCGGTTAGTCACGGCCGTGTGCATTTCAATCATCTCGACAAGGCTGATGAGCATGCGTTGCGTGAACAGATCGAAAAACATCTGCTCTATACCGGCAGCGAACGCGCAAGGCTGATCCTGGAAAGTTGGGCCGATTATCTGCCCAAATTTACCAAAGTCATGCCGACCGATTATCGCCGCGCGTTGCAGGAACGAGCCAATCTTAAGCAAGGGGAGGCTGCATAATGGGTAAGCCAACTGGATTTATGGAGTACAACCGTCTGTCCGAGGCGAGTCTGCCTGTTAGCGACCGCCTCGCCAACTATAACGAGTTCGTACAGCATTTGAGCGACGACCAGGCCAAGGTACAAGGGGCGCGCTGCATGGATTGCGGCGTGCCGTTCTGCACCTCCGGCTGCCCGGTCAACAATATCATTCCGGACTGGAATGACCTGGTGTATCGTGGCAACTGGCGCGGCGCGCTGGATGTGCTGCATTCGACCAACAATTTTCCGGAATTTACCGGTCGTCTGTGTCCGGCGCCCTGCGAAGCGGCTTGTACGCTGAATATCAATAACGATGCGGTGGGTATCAAGTCCATCGAGCACGCCATCATTGACAAGGGCTGGGAGCAGGGCTGGGTAACACCGCAAATTGCTGCGGTGAAAACCGGCAAAAGGATCGCCGTAGTAGGTTCCGGCCCTGCCGGTATGGCTTGCGCACAACAACTGGCACGCGCCGGGCACGACGTGACGCTGTTTGAAAAGAACAGCCGCATCGGTGGTCTGATGCGCTACGGCATTCCGGACTTCAAGATGGAAAAGTCGCATATCGACCGTCGCGTTGAACAGATGCAATCAGAAGGTGTGATATTTAGAACTTCAACGTTCATCGGTACTGAGTGCGAAGCCGGCGTGAACAATATGGCTACCGAGACCATTTCTCCTGAAGCGTTGCTGGCTGAATACAATGCGGTGGTGCTGACCGGCGGTGCGGAAACGCCGCGCGATTTGCCGGTTCCCGGTCGTGAACTGTCCGGAATTTACAATGCGATGCAATTCCTGCCGCAGCAGAATCGCGTGAATGCAGGGGACGTGTTGCCCGAACAGCTGCGTGCGACCGGTAAGCATGTGGTGGTGATCGGCGGCGGCGATACGGGTTCGGATTGCGTTGGCACGTCGAACCGTCACGGCGCACTGTCGGTTACTCAGATCGAAGTCATGCCGCGCGCACCGGATCAGGAGAACAAGCCGTTGACCTGGCCTAACTGGCCGATGAAGCTGCGCACCTCCAGTTCGCATGAAGAAGGCTGTAATCGTGACTGGGCTATCGCTACCAAGGAGTTTATTGGCAGCAACGGAAAAGTTGAGAAGCTGCGCGCAGTTCGCGTTGAGTGGCAGAACGGAAAGATGATTGAGATCGCGGGCAGCGAATTCGAACTGAAGGCGGATCTGGTGTTTCTGGCGATGGGTTTTGTCAGTCCGGTGCAGAAGGTGCTGGAAGCGTTCGGCGTGGAAAAAGACGCGCGAGGCAATATCAAAGCCAACACGGATGACTATCGTACCAGTGTGGATCGCGTGTTTGCTGCGGGTGACATGCGTCGCGGTCAGTCACTGATCGTCTGGGCGATACGTGAAGGGCGGCAGTGCGCGCGTTCGGTGGACGAATTTCTGATGGGATCGTCCGTTTTACCGCGTTAACTTGTGGGGGGCGGGAACGGTTCCGCAAATATAACAATAAAGGCTATACATGAACTTCAAATTAAAGAACGACACTTTCCTGCGCGCCTTGTTGCGTCAGCCTACCGAATACACGCCGCTGTGGATGATGCGTCAGGCCGGACGTTTTCTGCCCGAATACCGTGCAACGCGTGCGCGTGCCGGCAGTTTCCTGGGGCTTTGCAAGAATCCGGATTTTGCGACTGAAGTTACCATGCAACCGCTGGATCGCTATCCTCTGGATGCGGCGATTCTGTTCTCCGACATCCTGACGGTGCCCGATGCGATGGGCTTGGGCTTGTATTTTGCGGACGGCGAAGGCCCGAAGTTTGAACGCCCGTTGCGCGATGAAGCGGCCATCATGGCATTAAAAGTTCCGGACATCGACAAGACGTTGCGCTATGTGACCGATGCCGTATCGCAGATCCGCAAGACGCTGGATGGCCGTGTTCCTCTGATCGGTTTTTCGGGTAGCCCGTTCACGCTGTCATGCTATATGGTTGAAGGCGGCGGCAGCGACGATTACGCTCGCGTGAAGACGCTGATGTACAACGAACCGAAGCTGATGCACCACATTCTGGAAGTAACCACTCAGGCGGTGATCGCTTATCTGAACGCGCAGATCGAAGCCGGCGCGCAGGCTGTGATGATTTTCGATTCCTGGGGCGGTGTATTGTCCCATTCGGCTTACCATGAGTTTTCACTCCCTTACACACAGCGCATCGTGGAGGGGCTGATCAAGGAAAAAGACGGCGTGCGTATCCCGAATGTGGTGTTTACCAAGGGCGGCGGTTTGTGGATAGACAGCATCGCCAACACGGGTTGCGATGCGATCGGCTTGGACTGGACGATGGACATCGGCGTTGCGCGCCAGAAGGTGGGACATAAAGTTGCGCTGCAAGGCAATCTTGATCCTGCAGTGCTGTTTGCAAACCCGGATGCGATTCGCAATGAGGTTGAAAAAGTGCTGAGCAGTTATGGCTATGGCAGCGGTCACGTGTTTAATCTGGGGCACGGCATTTCACAGCACACTAACCCGGAAAATGTCGCGGCGATGGTTGCGGCAGTACACGAGTTGAGTCGTAAGTACCACTAAGCTTGGGACGGACGCGGGATGTTTCCGCAATAAAAAACCGCAGAGTGATGTCTGCGGTTTTTTTACGTTAGTCAAATCGCCCCGTGCCGCTTGGTTTGCAGCTTATCAAGCGGATGCCGATTCCGAGCCGCTAGCTGCATTGCCAGTCGATGACGGGTGTGGGGAATGGGTGTGGTAGCGCGCGGCGAGGTGTATTGGGTCAATCTTGATCCGACCGTCGCCAGTGAAATTCAGAAAACGCGACCTGCCTTGGTGGTGTCGCCGGATGATCTGAATGCCGTTCTGCCGCGTGTCATCATCGCACCGTTAACCAGTAAAGGTCAGCCGCTGGGTTGCCGTCCCGAAGTGAACTTTGCTGGTAAGCCGGCACTTATTCTGCTTGATTGTGTGCGTTCCGTGGACAAACGCCATCTGGCAGGAAAAATGGGAGAAATTGAGCTGAAACTCTGGCATCCCATCTTGCTTGAGATGCTGGCATAAGGGCTTTGTAGGTTTAATCGAGTCTGACCCTGTTTTCTTTAGGGTAATTAGGGTCAGACTCGATTAGTTTATCCCGCCAGCTTTTTCAGTAGCACCTCGTTCAGTTGCGCCGGATTGGCCTTGCCTTTGCTGGCTTTCATGGCTAAGCCCACGAAGAAGCCGAACAGTTTGTCCTTGCCGGAACGGTATTCGGCGACCTTGTCGGCTTGCGCTACGATAATTTCATCGACCAGCGCTTCGATCGCGCCGGAGTCGGAGACCTGCTTGAGACCTTTGGCCTCGATAATCGTATCGGCGTCGCCGCCTTCCGCCCACAGGGTACGGAACACGTCTTTTCCACCCGCATTGGAAATAGTGTTGTCCGAGATCCGCGCCAGCATGCCGCTCATTTGTCCCGTCGAAACAGGGCATTGCGCCATGTCTAAACCGTCGCGGTTGAGCTGCGCAGACAATTCGCCGATCAGCCAGTTGGCGCACAGTTTGGCATTGCTAACGGTAGCCACGCACGCGTCGAAAAAGTCTGCCATTTCGCGCGATGAGGTGAGGCTGTTCGCATCATAAGCGGATAAACCCAGATCGTTCACATAACGTGCGCGGCGCGCCTCGGGGAGTTCCGGCAAAGTGGCGCGCATGGCTTCCAGCATTTGTGGCGTAATATCTAAAGGCAGCAAATCAGGATCGGGGAAATAGCGGTAATCGTGCGCGTCTTCCTTACTGCGCATTGCGCGCGTCTCACCGGTATCCGGGTTGAACAGGATGGTGGCCTGATGGATTTTGCCGCCGTTCTCGATCGTGTCGATCTGCCACTGAACCTCAAAATCGATCGCCTGTTGCATGTACTTGAATGAATTAAGATTTTTGATTTCACGGCGCGTGCCGAGCGGCTCGCCGGGTTTACGCACCGACACGTTCACGTCGCAGCGAAACGAGCCTTCCTGCATGTTGCCGTCTGAAATGCCGATCCAGCGCACCAGGTTATGCAATGTTTTTGCATAGGCGACTGCCTCGGCGGCAGAACACATGTCAGGCTCGGAGACGATTTCAAGCAGCGGTGTGCCTGCACGGTTAAGGTCCACGCCGGTCATGCCCTGTGTTGCGCCGTGTACTGACTTGCCTGCATCCTCTTCCAGATGAGCGCGAGTGATGCGCACCACTTTTTCGTAGGGCTTGGCGTTGCCGGACAAGGGTTCAACCTGAATAGTTAGCGCGCCCATGCCGACGACCGGCAGGTCGAACTGGCTGATCTGGTAGCCTTTGGGTAGATCGGGGTAAAAGTAATTCTTGCGTGCGAACACCGAGCGCGGCGCGATGTGCGCACCGACCGCCAGGCCGAATTTGACGGCGCGTTCGACCGCCCCCTTATTTAATACCGGCAACACGCCGGGCAGCGCGATGCTCACGGCATCGGCCTGTGTGTTAGGCTCTGCGCCATAGGTGGTCGAGGCGCCGGAAAAGATTTTGGTGTGGGTGGACAGTTGCGTGTGCACTTCCAGTCCGATGACGATTTCCCAGTTCATTTTTTATTCCGCTTCTTGGAGGATGAGGGCAGAACGGCGCGCACACCGTCCCATAATGCAATACGCGCTTCGATAGCCTGACAGCCAGCCTTCGCCGCTGCACGTTGTTTGCCGGCGCTGTCACCGCAAAGTTGCCCCAGCAGTCTGAGCGATAACGGGCCGTGAAATTCATCATCAAGATGGATATGTCGTTCGAGATAATAGTGAAACAGCGGTGCTTTTTCCTTGCTGATACCCATATCGGCAAGCAGTGCGCGAAACATGCCGGGGATCACCTGTTCGCGGCCGAGAGCGAAGGCGGCTGCCACAATATGCGGTTTGCCGGTATCAAGAAAGTCGAAGGTGGTCGCCATAAAGCGGCGCGAGGGTTCAGGAATATCCGCACGCTTGAGTGCAGCTCTGATGCCGTGTTTTTTCACTGCTTTGAGAAATGCATATACCGGACGCGTATCGGCACCGATTTCTTCCATTGCGCCGATATAAAGATCAAAGTGACTCATAAAAGTAGCATTTCCCTGTGTATCCGGCAGCCCCTCGTCAGTCTCTTCGCCCAGCACGATTTCGTTGATAAAACGCTGCACAGCTGTGGCATCCGCGTTGCCTGTAGGCATCCACGGCGCCGCAGCCGGTGCGAGCTCGCTTTGCAGATATTTGAGCAGCGACATGAAGTCCCACACCGAAAAAACATGGTGTTGCATGAAGCTGCGCAGATCGTCAAGCGTGCGTACCGAAGCATACAGCGGATGCCGGTCAAGGCGCATTTTCAGTTCGGGTACACCGGAGAGTTCAGATATTTCCATGATTTTTCTCAAAGTTGCGGGCAGCGCGTGTGCCAGTCGGTCGCCAGTTGATATTGATGGGCTGCGTTCAGCATGCGTGCCTCGTCGAAATAGTTGCCGATGATCTGCAAACCGACCGGCAGGGCGTTGTCGCCAAAGCCGCAGGGGATGGACATACCGGGCAGCCCTGCCAGATTCACCGCGATGGTGTAGATATCGGACAGATACATCTGCACCGGGTCATCGCCCTTTTCGCCCAGATTGAAGGCGGTGGAAGGTGAAGTTGGCCCCATGATGACATCGCATTGCTTGAATGCATCGGTGAAATCCTGAGCGATCAGGCGGCGGATTTTCTGCGCCTGCAGATAATACGCATCGTAGTAGCCGTGAGAGAGCACATAAGTGCCGATCATGATGCGGCGTTTAACTTCCTCGCCGAAGCCCTGAGAGCGGCTTTTCTCGTACATGTCAGCCAGATCGGTATATTCCGGGGCGCGATAACCGTAGCGCACGCCGTCGAAACGGGACAGATTGCTGGACGCTTCCGCCGGCGCAAGCACGTAATAAACCGGCACGGCCAGCCGGGTATTGGGCAAGCTGATACCGACGATAGTGGCGCCCAGCTTGCGGTATTCTGCAATCGCTTCCTGAACGCGGCTGCCTACATCGGCTGAGAGTCCTTCGGCAAAGAATTCCTTCGGCAATCCGATGCGCATGCCAGCCAGCGGCTTGTTCAAATCGCGGGTGTAATCTTCCTTCTCACGCTGCAAGGATGTCGAATCGCGCTCGTCGAAACCGGTCATCACGTTCAGCATCAGCGCGCAATCTTCCGCGCTCTTAGCCATCGGGCCGGCCTGATCCAGGCTGGAGGCGAACGCGATCATGCCGTAGCGCGACACGGTGCCGTAAGTCGGTTTGATACCGGTGATGCCGCACAGCGCTGCTGGTTGGCGGATCGAGCCGCCGGTGTCCGTGCCGGTTGCCGCTGCGCATAGACGCGCTGCAACGGCGGATGCCGCGCCACCCGAACTGCCGCCGGGCACGGCTTTTTCATTCCACGGATTCCTCACCTGCCCGAAGTATGAGGTCTCGTTGGAAGAGCCCATCGCGAACTCGTCCATGTTGGTCTTGCCCAGATTGACCGCGCCGGCTTTGTTGAACTGTTCGATCACGTGCGCGTCATACGGCGCGATGAAGTCACTCAGCATTTTCGAGCCGCAGGTAGTACGCCAGCCTTTGGCACAGAAGATATCTTTCTGCGCGATCGGAATCCCGGTCAGGGCTTGTGCGCTGCCTGAAGCAAGCAGTTTATCGGCAGCAAGCGCCTGAGCCAGGCTGGTTTTTGCATCCACGGTAACGTAAGCATTAAAGGCTGGATTGTGCGTTGCGATACGATCCAGATAAGTCTGCGTCAATTCAACGCTGGAGATTTTCTTGGCGCGCAGTGCCGCGCCTATTTGTGTAAGTGTTTGATTAAACATAACTTTTACTCGATAACTTGCGGGACAAGATACAGGCCGGATTCAACTTGCGGCGCGATGCTTTGAAACAGTTCACGCTGATTTGTTTCGGTAACGATATCCTCACGCAGGCGTTGCGACAGATCCTGCGCATGCGACATCGGCGCGATGCCGGTGGTATCCACGGCCTGCATCTCGGCGATCAGTTCAAAAATGCCGGACAACTGCACTCTGGCGGCTTCGATTTCGGTGTTGTTCATGGCCAGGCGCGCCAGGCGCGCTACTTTCTGAACATCGGCGGTACTTAATGACATAGTAAAAGCTTTATATAAATGAGGCTGATAGGGTATCATATCGCGTTTCTTCAGCACACTATTTTAGACTTTTCGGGAATCAACATGTTTGGACTTTTTAACGGCTATTTTTCTAACGACCTGGCGATTGACCTGGGTACAGCGAATACGCTGATCTGGGTGCGCGGGCAAGGCATCGTACTGAACGAGCCTTCGGTAGTGGCCATTCGCCAGGAAGGCGGCCCAAACGGCAAGAAGATCATTCAGCAAGTGGGTTTGGGCGCCAAGCAAATGTTGGGCCGCACGCCGGCCAACATTACGGCGATTCGTCCGATGAAGGACGGCGTGATCGCCGACTTTACCGTGACCGAGCAAATGCTCAAGCAATTCATCCGCAAGGTTTACAAGGCCAGCATCTTCAGCCCGAGCCCGCGCATCGTGATCTGCGTACCCTGCGGTTCCACACAGGTTGAACGTCGTGCGATTCGCGAATCCGCAGTGGGCGCCGGTGCGCGCCGCGTGGAATTGATCGAAGAGCCGATGGCGGCAGCGATCGGTGCAGGTTTGCCGGTCGAAGAGGCAACCGGTTCGATGGTGGTGGATATCGGCGGCGGCACGACCGAAGTCGGTGTGATCTCGCTGGGCGGCACGGTGTATTCGGGTTCTGTGCGCGTCGGCGGCGACAAGTTTGACGAGGCGATCATCAACTACATCCGCCGCAACTACGGCATGCTGATCGGTGAAACCACCGCCGAAGAAATCAAGAAGACCATCGGCTCCGCATTTCCGGGTTCCGAGGTGCGCGAGATGGAAGTCAAGGGGCGCAATCTGGCAGAAGGCGTGCCGCGCAGCTTTACCATTTCCAGCAACGAAATTCTCGAAGCGCTGACAGACCCTCTGAACAACATCGTCAGTGCGGTGAAGATTGCACTTGAACAAACGCCGCCGGAACTGGGTGCGGACATCGCGAACAAGGGCATGGTGCTGACCGGCGGCGGCGCGCTGCTGCGCGACATCGACCGTCTGCTGATGGAAGAAACCGGCTTGCCTGTATTGATCGCCGATGATCCATTGACTTGCGTGGTGCGTGGCTCTGGTCGCGCGCTCGAATTTATGGACAAGTCGACCGGCATGTTTACGACTGAATAAGCAGCTTGCGGCTTGTAGCAACAGCTTCTGCTGCCAGCTACAGGCTGCAAGCTGATTTTCCTATTTTCTGACGATCATCGATGGACAGCACGCAAACTTTTCAGGTTTTTAATCGCGGCCCGAGTCCCGCAGCACGTCTGGTGTTTTTTGCGGTATTGTCGGTGTTGCTGATGTTCGTGGATGCGCGTTTCCATTATCTTGAGTCTACCCGCAGCTTTTTGTCGGTGCTGGTTTCACCGGTGCAACGACTGGCAACACTGCCTTATATCCTGTCGCAGGCTGCCGGTGATTTTTTCGTCACACAGAGCAGTCTGCTGGAAGAAAAGAAAGCGCTGGAGCGTCAGCACGGACTGGATGCGGTGCAACTGGTGCAACATCAATCCCTGCTGCAGGAAAATTTGCAACTGCGTAACTTGATTGCCTTGCAACAGCGCAATCAGTTTACCGGTCAATTTGCCGAAATCGTTTATGCCGAACGCGATGTTTTCAGTCGTAAGGTGCTGATCAATAAAGGCAGCGCTGCCAATTTACAGGCGGGTCAGGTGGTAATGGACGACAAGGGTATTGTCGGGCAGATCACCCGTGTTTTCCCCTGGCTGTCCGAAGTAACGCTGATCACCGAAAAGGATCATGCCGTGCCGGTACAGGTGCTGCGTAACGGATTACGCAGCGTCGCATTTGGCGCGGGTGATATCAGTCAGTTATCGCTGCGTTATATGCCCGTCAGCAGTGATATTCAGAATGGCGACATTCTGGTGACTTCCGGAATCGACGGGCTTTATCCGCCCGGTATTCCGGTGGCCAAGGTCGAAAAAATCGAGCGCGATGCGGCTTATCCATTTGCCCGTATCTCTTGCCTGCCCTTGGGCGGAGTAGACAAATATCGTCAATTGCTGGTCCTGTCCGCAATGCCTAAACAGCCTGATCGTCCGGAGTCAGAGCCTGTTCCTGCCAAACTGAAGTCCAGAAAAGCAGGGATTCATTGATGCCTTATATCGATCAGCAGCCGGAAATTTTACGTCCTGTCAGCACCCTGTTTATTGTAACGAGTATCGTCAGCGCATTGTTGCTCAATGCCTTGCCCTGGGAAGGGCTGTGGCTGGTGCTACGCCCGGACTTTGTTGCGGTGGTGCTGCTTTACTGGTGTACGCACAAGCCGCTGCGCGTCGGTGTCGGCCTGTCATGGGCGATCGGAATTCTGGCTGATGTGGGGGATGCCAGTCTGTTTGGACAACACGCGCTGTCCTACACTGTCTTGGCGTTCGGCGGTGTGGTGCTGAGCCGTCGTTTGCGCATGTTTGACTTGCGCGAGCAGACAACTCAGGTGTTTGTGATTCTGCTGTCGACCTATGCAGTGTATGCCGTGGTGCATTGGCAGGTAAACGGACAGATTGTGTGGGAATATTTTCTGGGCTGTCTGACTTCGACCCTGTTGTGGATTCCGATCAGTTTTATGTTTCAGTCGATGCGGCAGATGCGCGTGGATAGGGAATGAGCAGACAGGTCGAGCTGAAAAATCATCAGCGGGAAATTTTCAATTTTCGCTTGCGATTGTTTATTGGTATCGGTTTTGCCTTGCTGCTGCTGGGGATTCTGCTGGCGCGCTTCGTTTATCTGCAGGCGATGCGCCACGATTATTACCAGACGCTGGCCGAAAAAAACCGTATTTCGATCATGCCCATCGTACCCAATCGCGGTCTGATACTGGATCGTAACGGTGTGGTGCTGGCGCATAATTTTTCCGGCTACACGCTGGAAATCACGCCGAGCAAGGTCAAAAATCTGCAGGCGACCATCGACGATCTGGCTACGCTGGTCGATATTCAACCCAGAGATCGCAAGCGTTTCAAGAAGCTGCAAGCCGAGAGTCATGATTTCGAAACCTTGATGATACGCAGTCGCTTGAGCGATGAAGAGGTGGCGCGTTTTGCCGCGCAGCAATATCGCTTCCCGGGTGTCGAAATCAAGGCGCGTCTGTTCCGCGAATATCCTTATTCGGAAAAAACGGCGCATCTGCTGGGTTATATCGGCCGCATCAACCAGACGGATGAAGACCGGCTGGAAGAGAACGACTCACTGGCGAATTACCGTGGTACCGACTACATCGGTAAGACCGGGCTGGAACAATATTACGAAAATGAATTGCACGGCACCACCGGCATAGAGCAAGTCGAGGTGGACTCGGCCGGACGCGCGGTGCGCATTCTGTCGCGCACCCCGCCGGTATCCGGCAATACGCTGATTCTGAGCATCGATGCGAAGTTGCAGGATATCGCCGAGCAGGCATTCGGCGACTATCGCGGTGCGCTGGTGGCGATCGACCCTGCCAACGGCGAGGTGCTGGCCTTCGTCAGCCGACCGGGTTATGACCCCAGTTTGTTTGTGGACGGAATCGATGCGGACAGCTGGAAAGCGCTGAATGAATCACCGGATCATCCGCTCAATAACCGCGCGCTGCGCGGACAATATCCTTCCGGTTCCACCATTAAACCCTTCATGGCCCTAGCGGGCCTGTTTTACAACATACGCTCACCGAGTCAGGCGATAGGCGATCCGGGTTACTACACCTTGTCTGGCAGCAGCCATCAGTATCGCGACTGGAAGAAGGGCGGACACGGTACGGTGGATATGTTCAAGTCCATCGTGATTTCCTGCGACACTTACTATTACGGCCTTGCGGTCGAGATGGGCATCGACAATATTTATAACTTCCTGTCGCGTTTCGGTTTCGGCAAGAAAACCGGCATCGATCTTGAGGGCGAAACGTCGGGTCTGCTGCCTTCTCAGGAGTGGAAACAGAAGCGTTTCAAGCAGAAATGGTACACCGGGGACACGGTGTCGGTAGGTATCGGCCAGGGTTATAGTCTGGTGACTCCGTTGCAACTGGCGGCCGCGACCGCAACGCTGGCGAATGACGGCATTGGCTACCGGCCGCATCTGGTCAGGGAGGTGAAGAATTCGGTCAGCAACGAAATACGCAAGCTGGAAAACAAGCCGGCATTTGATATCAAGCTGGATCCGGCGCATCTCGATCTGGTCAAACGCGCGATGGCGGCCGTAACTCAGCCCGGCGGTACGGCGGCACAAGCCTCTGCGGGTGCGCCTTATCTGATTGCCGGCAAGACCGGCACGGCACAGGTGGTCGGCATGAAACAGGGCGAAAAATACGATGCCAGCAAGATAGACGAGCGGCATCGCGATCATGCCTGGTTTATCTCATTCGCTCCTGCCGATAAACCCAGAATTGCGGTGGTGGTGCTGGCCGAAAACGGCGGACACGGCGGCGGTACGGCAGCTCCGATCGCCCGCAAGGTGATGGATTACTACCTGCTGGGCAAAGTGCCGACACCAGTGGGCGTGGCGGCGGCACCGGTTGCTGCTATACAGGCCGCATCGGGCGTTCCGGAAGTTGAGGCAGAACATGACTAGACGACAAATTTGGCAACGCATCATCGCGCATCTTGATTTGCCGCTGCTGGCGGGGATGGGAATGTTGATGGCCGCCAGCCTGTTGACGCTGTATAGCGCAAGCGACCATAATTTCGACCGCGTGCTGGCGCAGGGCGCGAATATTTTGGTCGCGCTCTGTTGTCTTTGGGTCGTGGCCAATCTGCCCTTGCATTATCTGATGCGTACTGCAGTGCCGATTTACGTGCTGGGCATGCTGCTGTTGATCGGCGTTGCGCTGTTCGGCGAAATCAGCCACGGCGCACGGCGCTGGCTGAACGTCGGTGTTGCCACCATCCAGCCGTCTGAATTGATGAAAATCGGTGTGCCGCTGATGATGGCCTGGTATTTTGAAAAACATGAAGCCGCTTTAACCATTAAAAATTACATCGTGGCAGCCCTGCTGTTGCTGTTGCCGGTAGCCTTGATTGCGCGGCAGCCGGATCTGGGTACCGCGCTGCTGATTTCCGCCAGCGGTTTTTATGTGTTGTTTTTGGCAGGTTTGAGCTGGCGCGTAATGGGCGGATTGTTCGTGGCCGGCATCGCCAGTGCGCCGCTGATGTGGTCCATGATGCACGACTATCAGCGTCATCGCATCGAGATGCTGTTCGATCCCTCGCAGGATGCGCTGGGTAAGGGTTATCACACGATTCAGGGCATGATCGCAGTCGGCTCCGGCGGTATTCTGGGCAAAGGCTATCTGAACGGCACGCAGACGCATCTGGATTTTCTGCCGGAACGCACCACGGATTTTATTTTTGCGGTGTATTCGGAGGAGTTCGGGCTGGTCGGCAATTTGATATTGCTGGCGTTGTATGCCTTTGTGATATCGCGCGGTTTTGTGATTACGGCGAATGCCTCGACCTATTTCACCCGTCTGATGGCAGGTTCGATCACGCTGACATTCGTCACCTATGCCTTCGTCAACATGGGTATGGTCAGCGGTATCTTGCCGATTGTGGGCGTTCCGCTGCCACTGGTCAGTTACGGAGGCACATCCATGCTGACGCTGTTGCTGGGTTTTGGTATGCTGATGAGCATTCAGACGCACAAGAAACTGGTTAAAAGCTAAGTATATGATAAATAAGGATAAAATATGAGAGGTCAAATCGTAATTCTGGTATTGGCAACGCTGGTGCTCACCGCCTGCGGCACGGCACCGCAGCGTCAGACGCAGACGGCACCGATTGAAGATCACTCGGCGACGGTTGTTACGCCGGTTCCGGGCGGTTATCTTGCAGGGGATGGCCCGGGCGATAATCCGCCCGCGAATATCGATGCGATCCCTGACGCGGTACCGGTAGCTGAACCGCTGCATCGCTATGCAAATCGTCCCTATGCCGCACTGGACAAGACCTACACGCCGCTGATGGCACCCGGTAATTTCAAGCAGCGCGGCATTGCATCGTGGTACGGCAAGAAATTTCACGGACAGCGCACGTCCAGCGGCGAGAAGTACGATATGTATTTGATGACTGCTGCGCATCCTACGCTGCCGATACCCAGCTATGCACGCGTGACCAATGTCTCCACCGGGAAATCGGTGATCGTGCGCATCAACGATCGCGGCCCATTTTTGCACGACCGTGTCATCGATCTTTCCTACACGGCGGCGCATAAAATCGGCATCACTGGCAATGGCAGCAGTGAGGTGGAAATCGAAAGCGTCACGGCAGACAGCAATATTCATCCGCTCGCTCGGGCTGAACCCATACAAAGCGTACCTTTGGAGCCCGTATCAACTGTTTTTGCTGCCCCGGTCGATACGGCAGCC
>JAPLQK010000042.1 GCA_026399735.1 Pseudomonadota bacterium | reverse complement strand
AAAACACTGTGCAACAAACTGGTTCAGGCGTATTTTCAATGGAACCATTATTTAATGCCGCATTTGGTTAGTGCTGCCAGTTTTTTTGAATCATCGGTTTCAGGCAGCATGCTGTTAAAACGGATGCTCAATCCCGGTGTTATTGGTAATGGCTGTTCATCCTGTTCAGATAACAATCTCGACGCCTTCACGCGCCAGTCGAACATCGAGTTTGTCAGAAATGCTCGCATGGCGGTTCAGGGCGTCGCTGAATACGTTCTCCAGCTCATTGTCGCAGCGGGTGGGTTCATGATGCGTGCAATAAAGGGTTTTTACGCCGGCATCGAGCGCGAGTCTGATACAACCGTCGAAGGTGCCATGTCCCCATCCTTTTTTTGTCTGATACTCATTCTCTGTGTATGAACTGTCTGCGATCAGGATATCCACCCCGCGCATGGCGTCAATGATGCAGAGCCGCTGCTCGTCGATCAATGCCTGATATTCATCATGTGCGTCGTCGCCCGGTTCATAGATGTTGAAATGCGGTTCATGGTCGCCGGTAAAAAAGATCGATTTGCCATTGCAGTTGATGCGATAACCGAAATTGATGACCGGGTGATTGAGCAGGACGGAGGTCACCGTTGCATCGCCCACGGTCACGGTCTCGTTCGGCATCATGGCGATGTATTCGATGCGGGATTTCAACTCGGCTTCGCTGACCGGAAAATAGCTGTATTGCAGCTGCATATTCATGATGCGTTCAGGACCTTCACCGGAGACCGGATCAAATGCGCCAAACAGCTTGATCACATTTCCCGGGATGAACATCGGGATAAAAAACGGCAGGCCCTGTATGTGATCCCAGTGGCTGTGCGTATTGAAAATATGCGCCGTAACCGGCAGACACTTGAGCAGCGTTTGCGCCAGCGGAAAAATACCCGTGCCGCCATCCAGAATGATGAGTTCGTTGTCATCGCTGCGTATCTCGATGCAGGTCGTGTTGCCGCCGTAACGCACGGTCGCGTCCCCCGGCGACGGAATCGATCCTCGCACCCCCCAGAATTTCAATTTCATGCTGTGTTCCTCCGCCCGGCTTGTGTAAAGACTTGCGCTTCGCTGGTCAGTCTGGAAATATCTCCCAGGCTGGCGATAAGGTCCGACAATTCTCCGCCAAAACGTTCCGCCAGCGCGGGGGGTAATTCTTCTGCCAGCAGATTGCCGCTGTTGCCAAGCCCCAGCTGTTTACTGATCTGATTTGCCGCAAAAAGACAGCTTTGCACTGTGTCGTCAGCTGAAATCTCGCCGTGATGATTGCGTATGGTCTCGGTGAGTTGCCGGGGAAACTGCCATTTCTCCATCAGCATTGCGCCGATCACGGTGTGATCGGTGCCGATGATCTGTTGCTCTGCAAGATGCAGTGAGATCGACTGATCGATGCTGAGCGACAGTGCATTTCTGAATTCTTCGGTAAGGAACTGGGCCAGCACGACTTTGCCGAAATCGTGCAGCAGCCCCGCGATATAACAGTCGGCAGGATCGGTATCGTCCCGGCGGTATTTCTGGCACAAGGTGCGCGCGAGTCCTGCCGTCGTCAGGGAATGTATTAAATAGCCCTGTATATCGAATCCTGCCGAGATTTGCGGCGGCAGTGCGCCCATTGCCGCAAATGACAACGCCATATTTTTGACGGTATTCAGTCCGAGATAGACCATCGCCTGATTGACTGAGGTGATCTGCTTGGGAAGACCGTAACAGGCGGAATTGATCACGCGCAGCAATTTCATGGTCATCACCGGATCTTTTTCGATGACCATGACCAGCTCTTTAGGCGAGCAATTGATGTCGCGCGACAGTTCCAGGATGCGCTGCACGCTTTTCGGGAAAGCGGGCATTCTTTCCACGGCGGCGGATAATCTTCTGGTCAGTTCAATTGAGGTTTCGGTCATGTGTTTTGCCGGTTTCAGCCCCGGGAATGAAGGCTGGTGCACAGATTTTTCAAGGCACTATCTGAATGCCGTGGTTGCAAGGGGGTACGCTGATGATCAAGATACCGTTACTGTCCGGATTCCGAGGCGTAGATGAAGCGATTCCGTCCCGCGGCCTTGGCTGCATACATCGCCTTGTCGGCACATTTGAGCAAACCCGGTAAATCACTGGCATCATCCGGATAAAGGGCGATCCCGATGCTCGCCGAAATATGATACCCCGTTTCGTCATTGACAAAGAAAAAGGGTTGCGCCATTTTTTCAACAATATGCTCGGCTATCCGTCTGGTATGCGAGGTGTCGCCAAGTTCAGGCAGGATCACCGTAAATTCATCACCACCCAGGCGCGCGACAGTGTCGGCTTCGCGCACACAATTGCTGATGCGTCGTGCCACTTCCATCAACAGTGCATCGCCGTTGGCGTGTCCCAGTGTGTCGTTGATTTCCTTGAAATAATCCAGATCGATGAAAAGCAACGCCAGAGGCAAGGTCGTGCGATGCGCCAGTTTGATCGCTTGTCCCAACCGGTCCTGAAACAGGCGGCGGTTAGGCAGGTTGGTCAGCGGATCATAATTGGCTTGCCAGTGTATCAGTTCGTCCTTTTGCTTTTTCTCAGTGATATCCGAAAACTGTGCCACATGGCGGTACACGCTGCCGTCCTTGTGGCGCAGGACGATGATGTTGGCTGCTTTTGCGTAAAGCTCGCCGTCACGGCGTCTGTCCCAGATTTCCCCCTGCCAGTGCCCTTCGTCGAGAATAGCTCGCCACATTTTCCGATAAAACTTAATATCATGTCGCCCGGATTGCATCAGCCTGGGGTTTTTGCCGAGTACTTCGTCCCTTGTGTAACCGGTGATGCGGGTAAAGGCAGGATTGACGTCCACGATCAGATTGTTCTCATCTGTCACGACGATGGCATTCGCGTTGGATTGATAGATTGACGCCGCCAATCTCATCGATTGTTCGGAATTGCATAACGCCACCGACATCCGGTTGAATGCACAGGTCAGCTTGCCGATCTCATCCTGGTCGCCCTGTTTGAGTGCAATCGGGACAAAGGTTTCCATGTTGCCGGAAAGTTGCGTGGATTCCATCGCGGATTGCAGCTTCACGATAGGCCGTATAAACCTGCGTATCAGCCATGAGGTCGAGAAAAACAACAAAATTTGCAACGCAATCTGTCCCAGCCACAGTTTGCGCTGAGTGCGTCTGATGGCATTGAAGTCATCGGTCATGTCGATGGTGATACTGGCCGCGCCATTGACTGAGCCGGCTTCCACATGGTGACAGGTCAGGCAATTTGTGCCACGGAAATTGGTACTTGCAATAAAGGGCACCACGGTGCGCAGCGATGGCGCGTTGCGATCTTCAGTCAACAGGAAACCCGGTTGCCTCGAATCCATCACGCGCCTGTCCATGTCGTCCCTGACCTGTTCTTCGGACAGGCCCGGGCCGAACTGATCCTGCACTTGTCGGGCGCGAATGATGCGCAGCTCTTTCACGTCATTTGATGCGGCCATCTTCTTGATAAAAACACGACGGTTTTCGGGATCGGAAATCATGCCGGTCAGCATCAACATATTCATGCCGTTGATGACTCCGTCTGCGGAGACGGTGGCGCGCCTTCTGGCGCCGTCCAGGATCTCGCCCTTGATGTGTTCCATTACCCAGAAATGGGCGAAAGACAACAGGATGACTAATATCACCTGAATAGGGATATTAAGTTTGACGCCGATGCAGAGTGATTGCCACCAGTTTTTCATTGCGCGTGATTGTCTTTCATCGTGTTTGTGTGCGGTCGGGCAGGATATTACCGCATTGCGGATGTATGTGAAACACAGTTTTGGAAAAGGGAATTGCTGGCAGCTTGCGTGCCTGATTTTCACGTATGGATCAGCCCTGCCTGGCAGGGGGGTGAAGGCGGGGCTGACAAATGTCAGCGCCATTGAAATACGCTGTTTCGCTTATGCCACCGTCACGCCCTGATCCACCGGCAGCAGTGAAAGATAGCCGGTGTTGGACAGTCTTCCGTATTGTGGGTGTTTCTTCAGTATGCCCGTTAGTTTTGCCGGGAAGCTGTCATGTTACTCCCGTTTTATCATCTATCTATATGATAAATATCATTATTTTTAAGTTTGTTCCGATTTTTAATCGGGAAATTCAGAGTTGTTTCTGTCGTTATGCTGATAAACGGTTTTTTTCGTTTCTCGGAGATCTGATTTACAGGCGGTGTCATGTCGTATAATTTCGTCCGGTTCAAACGGAGGATTTAACAGAATGTCTATACGCCCAAACATGATCGGTACGCCGCTCAGTCCTTCTGCCACCCGCGTCATGCTGCTGGGCAGCGGCGAACTGGGCAAGGAAGTCATCATCGCCTTGCAACGTTTAGGGATAGAGACCATCGCGGTGGACAGATACCCTGACGCGCCAGGTGCTCAGGTCGCCCATCGTTCCCATGTGATCAACATGGCGGATGGCGCTGCGCTGCGCGCCCTGATCGAACTGGAAAAGCCGGATTTGATCGTGCCGGAGATCGAGGCGATTGCTACCGACATGCTGGTGGCAATCGAGAGCGAAGGGCTGTCTCGCGTTATTCCTGCCGCGCGTGCCGCGAAACTGACCATGAACCGCGAAGGCATCCGTCGCCTTGCCGCAGAAACGCTGGGCCTGCCGAGTTCGCCGTATCGTTTCGCCGACAGTCTGGAAGACATGCGCGCAGCCATCGAATTCATCGGTTATCCGTGCATCATCAAGCCGGTGATGTCGTCCTCCGGCAAGGGGCAGTCGAAAGTTGATACGGCCGCTGAAGTGGATGCCGCATGGGAATATGCCGCGAGCGGCAGCCGGGTAAATCAGGGCCGCGTGATCGTCGAGGGCGTAATTCGCTTCGATTACGAAATCACGCTGCTGACCGTGCGCGCGCTGGGTGTTGCCGGCAACACGGAAACGCATTATTGCGATCCGATTGGTCATGTGCAGGTACACGGCGACTATGTGGAAAGCTGGCAGCCGCAGATCATGTCGCCGCAGGCCTTGTTGCGCGCGCGCGACATCGCCGGAAAAGTCACGGGCGATCTGGGCGGTTTAGGTCTGTTCGGCGTGGAGTTGTTCGTCAGGGGCGATGAGGTGTGGTTTTCTGAGGTCAGTCCGCGACCGCATGACACCGGCATGGTGACGATGTGCTCGCAGGTGCAGAACGAGTTTGAACTGCACGCCCGCGCGATTCTCGGCCTGCCGGTGGATGTCGCGCTGCGTGCGCCCGGTGCGTCTGCGGTGATTTACGGTCAGATGGATGAAAAAGGTATCGCCTTCGAGGGGGTGGCGCAAGCGTTGCGCGTACCGGGCAGCGATATCCGCCTGTTCGGCAAGCCGGAATCTTTCCTGCGCCGCCGCATGGGCGTGGCGCTGGCAACAGGACGTGATACGGATGAGGCCCGTGCGCGCGCCAAACTGGCGGCGAGTCTGGTCAAACCCGTCAAACCATGATCACCGGCATTCACCATGTGACCTTTCTGAGCGCTGATCTGGCCCGGTCGCGCGATTTTTACCAGGGACTGCTCGGTTTGAAGTCCGATGCGAATCGCCCGGCCATGAGTTTCGACGGGGTGTGGTATGGCGTTGCGCCGGGTCAGCAGATTCATCTGATGGTGTTGCCCGACCTGGAGGCCGGTTTGCAGCGCCCGGTTCACGGCGGACGCGACCGCCATGTTGCGTTGACCGTATCGGATATGGCGGCGTTGATAGCGCGACTGGATAATGCGGGAATCAGCTATACCTTGAGCCAGTCCGGTCGCCGTGCGCTGTTCTGCCGCGACCCGGACCGGAACGCGCTGGAATTCATCGAGGCGGAATAGCTGATGCATCAGGATGATACGACGATGAGTCCCAGAGCCTGGTACAGAGAGGCTTGCGACAAGGCGGGCTTCGTTTGCGATGCGGCGCAGACGGCTGCGATCGAAGAACTGGAAGCGTTATGGATTCAACTTATTGATTTTAAACGAAAAAGAAATCAGTTTCTGGGGCGCGGCCTGTTAAGTCCGAACGTGCCGAAAGGGCTGTATATCTGGGGCGGGGTCGGGCGCGGTAAGACGTTTTTGATGGATGGTTTTTATCACTGTCTCCCTTATCGTCGAAAACGCCGTATCCACTTTCACAACTTCATGACCGAAGTTCATCACGAGATGAAGCGGCTTTCCAGCGAGAGCGATCCTCTGATGGCGTTGGCCGACAACATCGCCCGTTCGACGCGCCTGCTTTGTCTGGATGAGTTACATGTGGACGACATCGCCGATGCGATGATACTGGGGCGCTTGTTGAATGCCTTGTTCAAGCGCGGCGTGGTTTTACTCACTACCTCCAATTATGCGCCGGACGGCCTCTACCCGAATGGGCTGCAACGACAGAATTTTCTGCCCGCCATCGAACTGCTGAAGCAGGAATTGAAAGTGTTGCATTTCGATGGCAATAAAGATTACCGCATGCTGCACATGGTGCGCGATCCGGTTTTTATGATCTCGGATGCGGCGAGCCAGATGGAGTCGCTTTTTAAACGTCTGGCAGTGGGCATCGAGGTCGGATTTATAGAAGTCGGCTCTGCTCGTATCCCTGTCAGGCGTGCTGCACGCGAGATCGTCTGGTTCGATTTCAAGGCGCTGTGCGGGGGTAATCACGACCAATCGGATTATCTGGCGATCGCACACCGTTATCACACGGTGTTTTTATCCGATGTGCCGCGCATGACGGCTGACAATGCGTCGCAAGCCCGGCGCTTTACCTGGTTGATCGATGTGCTGTACGACAATCACGTCAAGCTGGTGGCCGGCTTCGAGGTCTTGCCCGAAAATTTATATGAGGCGGAGCACAGCGAATCCCGGCGCATCACCAGCCGTCTGACCGAGATGCAGACGCACCGTTATCTGGGGTTGCCGCATCAAAGTCATGGCGTGACGCTGACCGAACCTCGTTGTTGATTTCATGTTATTTTTCAAAGTGTTGCAGCTGTTTCGTTAAGTGCATCCTCTGACAGGCTGACCAGCGGAATACGTCTCGCCATTGCTAGATTTGTGTAGTGCTTTGACGTGGCGCGCAAATAGCTCGGGTCGTAGTGCAACGTGAGCAACTCGCCGACCATGGTGGCAAAGTCGCCAGCCTCGATTAAGTCTGTCCAGCGCTGCAATTGTTTTTCGCCGTGAAACCGGTGCAGCGGTTGCAGGTGCGAGATCAGCAATTCGGGGTTGCCTACATAGTGCCGGTAGTCTTCCAGCAGTCCTGCGACGCGTGCGGTCAGCGGCGTTTCAACAAGGCTGCACTTGCTGGCATGCATGGCGGTGACCAGCGCCGGAGCTAAGGTGATCAGGCCGATTTTGTTGCTCTCGGCTTCCAGATACACGGGCAGGGCGGAATCCAGTTTTTGTAAAGCCTGCAACAGCGCACTGTCAAACCACTTCTGTGACGGTTGCGCTTGTCCCGGCAGCCTGCCCAGCATCGAGCCGCGATGTTGTGCCAGATTTTCCAGGTCGAGCACTTGCCGGCCTTGCGCCGCCAGTGCAGCAAGCAGGCGGCTCTTGCCTGAACCGGTCGGGCCGCAGATCACCTGAAAAGTGAAATTTTGCGGCAACGTTTCCAGCTGATCCAGCACCTCGCGCCGGTAGGTTTTGTAACCGCCTTCCAGTTTGTGCGCCGCCCAGCCCACTTGCGAGAGAATGATGCTCATCGCACCGCTGCGCTGCCCGCCACGCCAGCAGTAGATCAGGGGTCGCCAGGATTTGGGATGATCGCGAAAACGCGTCTCCAGATGCTGCGCGATATTTTTTGCCACCATCGCAGCACCTACCTTGCGCGCCTCGAAGGGCGACACCTGTTTATACAGGGTGCCGACGACAACGCGCTCTTCATCCGAAAAAACCGGGCAATTGATCGCGCCTGGAATGTGATCCTCGGCAAATTCGCTCGGGGTGCGCACGTCGATAATGTCGTCAAACTCGGCCAGCTGTGATAGTTTCGCGGTTCTGAACAGCATTGAGGAACCTATGTCGGAAATTAAATTGACCCAATTGTCTCACGGTGGCGGCTGCGGCTGCAAAATTGCGCCCGCGATGTTGCAACAGATTCTGGGCGACGTGAAAGATAAATTACCTTATCCCCATCTGCTGGTCGGCACCGAGACCAGCGATGATGCAGCCGTTTACTGGCTGAATGACAGCCAGGCGATCATTGCAACCACCGATTTTTTCATGCCCATCGTCGATGATCCCTTCGATTTTGGCCGCATTGCAGCCACCAATGCGCTGTCCGATGTGTATGCGATGGGCGGCACACCCATCATGGCGCTGGCCATCGTCGGTATGCCGATCAACAAGCTGTCGACTGAAGTTATTCGCGCCATTTTGCAAGGGGGCGAGTCGGTCTGCAAAGCGGCCGGAATACCGCTGGCAGGCGGGCATTCGATCGATTCGGTCGAACCGATCTACGGACTGGTGGCGATCGGCATCGTGCATCCTGACCGCCTCAAGAAAAACAGCGCTGCGCGTGCGGGAGATGTGCTGATCCTGGGCAAAGGCTTAGGCGTCGGGATTATGGCGGACGCACTGAAGAAGGACGCCTTGTCGATTGATGGTTATGCGCAGATGATTGCCAACACCACTCAGCTTAATTCTGTGGGCACGGCGCTGTCTGCCATCGATGATGTGCATGCGCTGACCGATGTGACCGGTTTCGGCCTGCTTGGACATTTGCTGGAAATGTGTCGCGGTGCTGGATTGACCGGCGAAGTTGAATTTAAGCGCGTGCCGGTTCTTCCTGTGGCGCTGAAATTGGTCAAATCAGGCTATGGCCCCGGTGCGATCGGACGCAATATGCAAAGTTACGGGCACGACGTTCATTTTGCCGATGGTCTGCCATCCTGGCAACAACGCCTGCTGGCCGATCCGCAAACCAGCGGAGGTTTGCTGGTCGCTGTTGCACCTGAAGGGGTGGATGAAGTGCTGTCCTGCTTTCAACAGGCAGGCTTCGGGCAGGCAGCGGTGATCGGCACGATGAAAGACGGGATGCCGGGCGTACGGGTCATCTAATCCGGGTTAAACTCATCGACATGAAAAGTGTTCATCTGGTCATTGCGGATTTATTCCTGCCCGAAGAATTTGCACCTGAGCTGTGTGCAGAATTACGTCTGCCCGCGCTGCAAAAAATACTGGCCAGGGGGAGGGCGATAAATTCAGGACGAACTGAGGCGTTATCGCTGGAAGATGCATTGTGCGGTTTGTTCGCCGCTCCCGTACCCGTTGCCTCAATTTCTGCGGCGTTTGACGGCTTGGGTGAAGGTTGCTGGCTGCGTGCAGATCCGGTGCATGTGCGTCTGCAACGCGAACAAGTGGTGCTGATGCCCAATGTGGCCGTCAGCACGGATGAAGCGATGCAGCTGTGCGCCAGCCTGAATGCGCATTTTGCAGGTCAGGGCATGGAATTTTTTGCCCCGCAGCCGCAGCGCTGGTATCTGCGGTTAGACGAATTGCCGGATATCACGACGGAGCCGCTGTCACAGGTGGCCGGGCGCAATATTCACGGCCATCTGCCGGCGGGCGTTGATGCCAGTCGCTGGCATCAGCTGTTCAATGAGATTCAGATGCTGTTGTTCGCTCATCCGCTTAACGAGGCGCGCGAAGCACGCGGTGAGGTGCCGGTCAACAGCCTGTGGTTTTGGGGGAACGGCTGTGGGGCGGGCCAAGTGCCAGTCACGTATGACAACGTCAGCTCGGACGAGGTGCTGGTGGAAATGCTGGCAACGTTCGATGGTATGCCGTATTCTCAATGGTCGCCGACATGGTGCGGCGGGGACGGCAGGCAATTGCTGGTCTGGACCGGCTTGCGTGCCGCGTTGCAGGCGGGTGATCTGGCGGCGTGGCGTTGTGCTTTGCAACAATTTGAGACAGCTTATGCACAACCTTTATGGCAGGCGTTGCGCAGCGGCCAGATTGCACATTTGCAGGTCGATATTTTGGGCGGCGATCATCTGCGGCAGTTACATCTGACGCGAATGGATGCATGGGCCTTCTGGCGGCGAAGCAAAAAACTGGCCGAATATTCGTCAGCGTCCATTTGAGCGGAGAAATCATGAATTTTTGGTTAACATCAACAGAATATTTCTGGCGCGAGGAAACGCTTTTCGTGATCATATTGGCGTTCTTTCTGTCATTTACGCTGTTTTATTTTATCAAGCAAGACCGCAAGAGTGTCAGCAATACGCTGATTTTCTTTCTCGCCTGCGAGGCGCTCGCCTTCGTCAGCGGCTTGGCTCACACCCTGCAATTTGCCGTCGCTGCAACGTCATTCAGGGAAACTGCACTGATCGGTACGGGTATTGCGATTATCAGGCTGTGTGGGTTGCTGATCTTCCGTGTCGTGTTGCCGATGGCACGCCTGCAGCCGCCCCGCATTACCGAAGATATTTTTGTCATTATCGCCTACATAGTCTGGGGGATGGTGCGGCTGCACTATGCGGGGCTGGATCTGGGCAGTATCGTCGCGACATCGGCAATGATCACGGCGGTGGTGGCCTTTTCCATGCAGGATACGCTGGGTAATATTCTGGGCGGACTGGCTTTGCAACTGGACAACTCCATCGAAATCGGCGACTGGATCAAGGTAGATGACGTGACGGGGCGTGTGCTGGATATCCGCTGGCGTTCCACACTGGTTGAGACGCGTAACTGGGAAACGGTGGTATTTCCCAACAGTCAGTTGATGAAAGCCAAGTTTCTGGTGCTGGGGCGACGCAGCGGGCAAACGGTGCAGTTGCGTCGCTGGGTCTGGTTCAATGTCAGTCTGAATATGACGCCGCGGCAGGTGATCATGGCGGTAGAGGACACGATACTGCTGGCGGATATCAATAACGTGGCCAAGCAGCCTCAGCCCAGTTGCGTGCTGATGGAAATAGACAAGGGGGTGGCGCGCTACGCCTTGCGTTACTGGCTGACCGATCTGGCGGTGGATGACCCGACCGATGCTGCGGTGCGCTGGCATGTCTATACTTCTCTGGAACGCGCCGGAATTGCACTGGTCGTCGAGACGCAAAATGTGCATTACATCAAGGAAAATGAAAAATACGAAGGGGTGGTGCATCAGCGCGAATCCCAGCAACGCATCAAGACGCTGAAACGCGTCGAACTTTTTGCGCAGATGACCGATGAAGAGTTGAGTGCGATGGCTGAGCGGCTGAAGTATGCGCAGTTTGCCAAAGGCAATATCATTTCCAGGCAGGGTGCGGTTGCGCACTGGCTGTATATCATCATCAACGGCGATGCCGAGGTGTATCTTGAAACGCCGAATGGCGAGCGGCGCAGTGTGAATATATTGTCCAAGGGCAGTTTTTTTGGCGAAATGGGCATGATGACCGGTGCGCCGCGTTCCGCTTCCGTGATCGCCAGGACCGATGTGGAATGTTACCGTCTCGATAAGGAGGCTTTCGCCGGCATCATGCAGGCCAGACCTGCGCTGGCAGAAGAAATAACCCATATTCTGGTGGAGCGGCGTGCGCAACTGGACAGCGTGCTGCACCACCTTGACGAGCAAACCCGACGCCAGGAAAAGAGTTCCCAGCACAACGAACTGCTGGTGACTATTAAACGCTTCTTCGGTTTGTAGTATCATCGCGCCGCCGCCGGTTGCGTATTCGCCGCAGCGTTTATTGAAAGCAGTCGCTAGTCGCTAGTCGCTAGTTGCTGGATGTGAGTTACTAGCCAGGATTAAACATGAAAATTACATTTTTAGATTTTGAAGGTCCTATTGCGGATCTGGAAGACAAAATCGAGCAGTTGCGCAACGTACACGATGATACGGCAGCGCTGGATATTGCAGATGAAATTGCGCAGTTGTCGAAGAAAAGCGAAACGCTGACCAAAGATATTTATGCTAAGCTCACGCCGTGGCAAATCTCCAAAGTGTCGCGTCATCCGCAACGCCCGTATACTCTTGATTACATTGAATATTTATTTACAGATTTCGAGGAATTGCACGGCGACCGCAACTTTGCCGATGACAAAGCGATTGTCGGGGGACTTGCGCGTTTCAACGGTCAGAGCGTGATGGTGATCGGTCATCAGAAGGGGCGCGACACTAAAGAAAAAATCGTGCGCAATTTCGGCATGCCGCGTCCCGAAGGGTATCGCAAGGCGATGCGCCTGATGCGTCTGGCCGAAAAATTCGGCATTCCCGTGATGACGTTCGTCGATACGCCCGGCGCCTATCCTGGCGTGAATGCGGAAGAGCGCGGCCAGTCTGAAGCGATCGGGCGCAATCTGTACGAGATGAGCGAATTGCGTGTGCCGGTCATCTGCACCATCATCGGCGAAGGCGGTTCCGGCGGCGCGCTGGCGATCGCGGTAGGCGATGCAATGCTGATGTTGCAATACAGTACCTATTCGGTAATCTCTCCTGAAGGCTGCGCGTCGATCCTGTGGAAGAGTGCAGATATGGCACCCGAGGCCGCGGAAACGCTGGGAATCACCGCGACCCGTCTGAAGTCGCTGGGGATCGTGGACAAGATCGTCAGCGAACCGCTGGGCGGCGCGCACCGCAATTATGCACAGACGATGCAGAGCGTGAAAAAGGCACTGCAGGACGCGCTGAAAACCGCACAGAAAAAATCAACCAACGACTTGTTGCGTGACCGCTTCAATCGCCTGATGAGTTATGGCAAGTTCAAGGAAGTCGAGCTTAGCTGAATTGACTGACCGGGTAATAGCGGGCGTCTGTCCGCTATTACCCGACGGCAGCGCCATTCTGGTCGGCTTGAGTGGCGGGGTGGACTCGGTGGTGCTGTTGCATCTGCTGTGTCAGCTCGCCCCGCGTTTTCGCTGGCAGATTGCAGCGCTGCACGTCCATCACGGCATTAGTCCGAATGCCGACGCCTGGGCGGGCTTTTGTGCCGAACTGTGCGATAAACTTAATATTTCCTTAATAATCAATCGGGTGGATATTGCGCCGCTGCGTGAGCAGGGAATAGAGGCGGCTGCCCGCAGCTTGCGTCACGCGGCATTCGCTAAACAGTCCTGCGACTTTGTCGCCCTTGCGCATCACGCCGACGATCAAGTCGAAACGCTGTTTTTGCAGCTGTTGCGCGGCGCGGGTGTGAAGGGGGCGAGCGCGATGCCGCAGCTTTCCGCTCACACCGGCACGCATAAAGTCGTTCGTCCCTTGCTGCACTGCTCCCGTCAGGCAATTCTGGACTATGCGGCAGCGCATGAGTTGCAATGGATAGAAGACGAAAGTAACGCGGATGATAACTATCCGCGCAATTTTTTACGCCATCGTTTACTGCCCGTATTGGGTGAAAAATTTCCCGCTTATCGCGATACGCTGACGCGCAGCACGCAGCATTTCGCCGAAGCGAATGAATTGCTCGACGATCTGGCAAGGCTGGATGCCGCAGCAGCCATGACGGGCGACACGCTGCTCATCTCGGCCTTGCAGGCATTGAGTCAGCCACGTGCGAAAAATTTGCTGCGCTATTTTCTGTCTCAGCTCGGTGCGTCCATGCCGCAAGCCGTGCAGCTGGACGATATGTTGCATCAACTGTGCATTGCTCGTGACGATGCCGCCGTGTACATCCGCTTTGGCGGCTGGCAGGTGCGCCGTTATCGGAGCCGGGTGTATCTGCTGCGCGCCCCGGGCGAATTCGACCGGAGTCTGATATTGCCGTGGCAGGGAGAAGCGGAGCTGGGCTGGCCTGCGCTGAATGCTCGCATCCGGTTTCAATACGGTCAGGGGCAGGGTATCAGTCTGGCGCAGCTGCAACACAAGCCCGTTACGCTGCGGCATCGTCAAGGCGGTGAATTCTTGCGCCCCTCTCCGAATGCCGCAACCCGCACGCTGAAAAACCTGTTGCAGGAACAGAGTGTGCCGCCCTGGCAGCGCGAGCGTCTGCCGCTGCTGTATTGCGGGGATGAACTGGTCTGCGTGCCGGGCGTGGCGATTGCGGCAGAATATCGGGCGGCGGAAGGAGAGGCTGCGGTTGTTTTATCGGTAGTGGCGTATTCCAATGAAACCCGCCACTCATTCCGACCGCAAACCCGACACCTGTTTCAATAGAAAATCCACCACGCGTTACGTGGTCATCGTGGTAAATCTTAACCGTGGTAAATTACTTACCACGAAAGTTACCACTGTTGAGGGTTGGATGCAATGGGATGCTTTTGGACTGTTTGATTGCCTCAACACCTTGATAACACTGGGTTTTAGGACTTTATTGGATTGCTTTGGATGCCGATTTGGCGGAAGCGGTGAGATTCGAACTCACGGAGGACTCTCATCCTCGCTAGTTTTCAAGACTAGTGCCTTAAACCGCTCGGCCACACTTCCATTTTCGTTTGCAACTGGCGTACGCCAATCCCGCGAAGGCGCGCATTCTGACGCAAGCCGCGCAACCTGTCCAGAAATTTTATTAAAATATTAACCGCGTACGCAATCCGCCCAGTTATTCGGGGTTTCAAACAGGCGGATACGCTCCAGTCTCAGATGATTGCCGTAGCTGTCCTGATAAGCCGGGTTGAGGATGTTGAAAGCGGCCTGAGCCAGATTTTCAGCGGTCGGTACGACATTGAAGATCACGGTTTTATGATCCGGCATCGTTGTCAGGAAGTCGCATACCTGTTTGTCGCCGCGATAAACCAGAAACGCGTGATCCCATACATTGACTACTTTTTCCTGAGCGATGCGTTTGACATCGGAAAAGTCCATCACCATGCCTTGCTGTGACTGGCCCTCGGTTTCGATAATCTCGCCCGACAGGGTGATTTCCAGTGCGTAGCGGTGCCCGTGCAGGTGTCGGCACTGGCTGTTATGATTGGGGATGCGATGTCCGGCATCGAATTCCAGGCGGCGGGTGATGAGCATGTTGGTCGTAATCAGTTTTTAGTGGCGCAGATTATAGCGGCAGGGAGCCGTAAGTAGTAAGTGGAAAAACCTGCTCGTTCCCGCTGAACACTCGCTATTTACAACTTGCCGCTTTTAAAGCAGGATCGCTGCCACCACTTTTCGGTCTTCCTCTACCAGAATGTTGTAGGTGCGGCAGGCGGCGGAGGTGTCCATGCATTCCACGCCGATGCCGGCATTGGTCAGTGCGCGATACAGGCGCGGGTGCGGGAAATGTTGCTGCGTACCTGTGCCCAGGAGCAGTACTTCCGGGCGGAGTGACAGAAAATATTCAAAATCGGCTTCGCTCAAGGCGTTGAATTCCGGCACGACCCAGTCAGTGCGTACTTCGGCGGCATGCACTACGATGCTGGTGTCGAAGCGTTGCCGGTTGACCATCACGTGATCGGCCGCGTAGCCGGTGAACAGTTTGGTGTCGCCCAGATTGGCTAATTGTAATTTCACTTGTGACCTCGCAAGTCGGACTGATATGGCAATCTTAGCAAGCCCGCAATGCCGCAAGGGCATTCCCACGCAACAACGGAGAAAATCCTCCTGTTGCTGAATGAAGGGGCTGATGAAACAACTCAATTCTGACTATGACGATAAATCCGTCATGTCATCATTGATTCCCCATGAAACATGGTCGCTACGCTTCCTGTTTCATGTGAAGTGTAGAGGTTAGCCGCTGTCTGAGTCAAACTGAAGGTCGAATTCGCATCGTTTTTCTGGTCACATGCCCGACAAATTTGCTGTGAGCGGATAGCACGGGTAAAATCGCTAACTTTCACATGAAACAGGAAGCGTAGCGACCATGTTTCATGGGGAATGCCCTTGCGGCATTGCGGGCTTGCTATATTTAATCCATTTTCAATCAATATCGAATTTTAACCGTGAAACCAATTTTAAAATCCGCCAAGCTGGCCAACGTGTGTTACGACATTCGCGGGCCCGTCATGGAACGCGCCAAGCAGATGGAGGAAGAAGGGCAGCGCATCATCAAGCTGAACATCGGCAATCTTGCGCCGTTCGGTTTCGAAGCGCCTGAGGAAATTCAGCAGGACGTGATTCTGAATCTGCCTAATTCTTCCGGTTATTCCGACTCCAAAGGCATGTTCGCTGCGCGCAAGGCGATCATGCATTACTGCCAGGCAAAAAAAATTGCGGGCGTCGGTCTGGACGATATTTACATCGGCAACGGTGCGTCCGAACTGATCGTGATGGCAATGCAGGGGCTGCTCAATCCGGGCGACGAAGTACTGGTGCCGGCACCTGATTATCCGTTGTGGACGGCGGCGGTCACGCTGGCAGGAGGCCGACCGCGCCATTACATCTGCGATGAAGCGAATGACTGGAATCCTGATCTGGCTGATATACGCAGCAAAATCACGCCGCATACGCGCGCCATCGTCATCATCAACCCGAACAATCCAACCGGCGCACTGTATTCTGATAATATTCTGAAAGAAATCATACAGTTAGCTCGTGAGCATCATCTGATTATTTTTGCCGATGAGATTTACGACAAGATGCTGTACGACGGCGCGACACATACTTCGATCGCCTCGCTGGCCGACGATGTGTTGTTCGTCACGCTGAACGGCTTGTCGAAAAACTACCGCGCCTGCGGTTATCGTTCCGGCTGGATGGTGGTGTCCGGCGAGAAGAAGCATGCGCAGGATTACATCAACGGGCTGACGATACTGGCGTCGATGCGTTTGTGCTCGAATGTGCCGGGACAGTTTGCGATTCAGACCGCGCTGGGCGGCTATCAGAGTATCAATGATCTGGTCGCGCCCACCGGACGCTTGTGCAAACAGCGCGATCTGGCCTACAAGCTGCTTACCGCGATTCCAGGCGTGACTTGCGTCAAACCGAAAGCGGGGCTGTATTTGTTCCCGCGTTTTGATCCTGAGATGTATCCGATCGAAAACGACCAGCAGTTCATTCTGGAGTTGCTGGAAGCCGAAAAGGTGCTGGTGGTGCAGGGCACCGGCTTTAACTGGATACACCCCGATCATTTGCGTCTGGTATTTTTGCCGACGGTGGATGATCTGACTGAGGCATTTGGACGTATCGCGCGTTTTCTGGAACATTACCGCAAGCGACACGGAAAGTGAACTGCTAGCCTGTAGCGGGTAGCCAACCTCGCTTTTGCTACAAGCTACAAGCTTAATTAAATTAGGATTAAAAATGAAACCAATCAACGTAGGACTCTTAGGGATAGGCACTGTCGGTGGCGGCACGTTTGCCGTATTGCAGCGCAATGCTGAAGAAATCGCACGACGTGCAGGCCGTGAAATCCGCATTGTGCTGGTGGCTGACAAAAATCTGGAGCTGGCCAAGCAGGTCACCGGCGGCAGTTGTCGCCTGACCGATGATGCGTTTGCGGTCGTCAACGACCCGGAAGTGGATATCGTCATCGAACTGATCGGCGGCTATGGCGTGGCAAAAGAGCTGGTGATGCAGGCGATTGCCAACGGCAAGCATGTGGTCACGGCCAATAAGGCGCTGCTCGCCACGCACGGCAACGAGATTTTCAAGGCCGCGCAGGAGAAGGGCGTGATGGTCGGCTTCGAAGCGGCTGTCGCGGGCGGGATTCCCATCATCAAAGCGGTGCGCGAAGGCCTGACTGCGAACCGCATCGAGTGGATCGCCGGCATCATCAACGGCACCACTAATTTCATTTTGTCGGAAATGCGCGACAAGGGCCTGGCTTTCGACACCGTGCTCAAAGAAGCGCAGCGTCTGGGCTATGCCGAAGCGGATCCGACTTTTGACATTGAAGGCGTGGATGCGGCGCACAAGATCACGCTGCTCGCTTC
>JAPLQK010000095.1 GCA_026399735.1 Pseudomonadota bacterium | reverse complement strand
AGGCGTTTTACCTTCAGATCGTTTTCGTGCGCGATCAGCATCGGCTGGATGTTGGAAGCACCGGAGCGTTTCAGACGCGGTTTCAGATTGGCCAGACGCTTCTCTGAGACATCCATCGCATACAAACGGCCTTGCGAATTCATCAGCGCCGAGAGCATCAGCGTCTTGCCGCCGGCACCCGCGCAAAAATCCACTACCATATCGTTGCGTTTGGGCGCCAACAGGAAGCCCAGTAACTGGCTGCCTTCGTCCTGCACTTCGACGCGACCTTCCGTGAACAGCGCATCCTTGTTCAGCGGGATTTTTTCTTTCAGGCGGATGCCGATCGGCGAATAGGGCGTCGCAATTGCATCGATATTCTGTTCCTGCAACTTCAGCAGCACTTCTTCGCGTTTGGCCAGCAGCGTGTTGACGCGGATATCCAGCGGCGCGCCTTGCTGCATCGCCTGTCCCAGCGTGAGGATATCTTCATCTGAATAAGATGCGCGCATTATTTCAATCAGCCATTCGGGCAGTTCAGCCTGAATTGACAGCGGTTGTCCTTCATATTGCACGGCTTTTGCAGCTGCCAGCCATTCCGCTTCGTCACGCTTCAATACCGGTTGTAACTCGCGCAGGTTATAGCCGCCGAACTTGACCAGATAGGCTAACGCCATGCGGCGCGGCGTGGCTTTGCCGTCACAGGAAGCTTCGAGCAACAGGCGGTGACGCAATACGCCAAAAGCAGTTTCGGCGACGAGTGCGCGCTCGTTCGAGCCGATGCGCTCGTTCTTGAAAAAGTAGCGCAAGGTGGTGTCGGCGGGATGCTCCAGCGGCAAAATGGTACGCAGCGCGAGGATGACGAGGTCTAAACGGTATTCGGTAATCAGCATGGCAATTTCGGTATATAAGATTCAGGTGCGGAGTTTAACAGAGGAACAGCACTAAGTTTTCAGTTCTCGGTCTCCAGTCGCAAGTTCGGTGAGCTTGAGCGACTGGTTTCTGTAGCAAAGTAGTCATTGGGGCGTAGAATGTCTGGCAGGCTGGAACGGGCCATCGCACAATCGAGGTTGAAAACTCGATGCCAGAAACCAGTCAGTCGCGTATAACAGCAAGATGCCATCAGCCGCCCGTCGCAGCTCAATTCAAGTTGAGTCAATATAATTCAGTTGGTTAATGAGTATATGTTTGATTTATCCCATTGCGGGACTATAATTCACACATGAAAATTGTCTCCGTCAAAATCCTTCGTGAGTTCTGGATTCTCTTTCCGAATGCAGAGCAGCATTTAAAGGCTTGGGTCGATGAGGTAAAGCAGGCAGAGTGGCTGCAACCTTCTGATATCAAGGAGAAGTACCGCAGTGCCAGTATTCTTAAAAACCGGCGTGTGGTTTTTAACATTAAAGGAAATGATTACCGCCTTATTGTTTCTGTCGCTTACAAGTTTGGAGCTGTCTATATCAAATTTATCGGTACCCATGCGCAGTACGATGCAATCAATGCCGAAACAATAGAACTGGAATAACACATGGAAATTCGCCCTATTCATACCGAAGCCGATTATAAAGCCGTGATGCGCGAGATATCCGGATACTTCGATGACGAACCAGCGCCTGGAACACCTGCTGGGGATCGTTTTGAAGTTTTATTGACGCTGGTCGAAGCCTATGAGAACAAACATTTTCCGATTGATTTGCCTGACCCGGTTGAAGCAATCAAATTTCGCATGGAACAGTCCGATTTAACTGCGAAAGATTTGGTTCCGATGATTGGTCGCCTGAATCGCGTATATGAGGTCTTAAATCGGAAACGCTCATTGACGTTGGCTATGATTTGGAAGCTGCATAATGGTCTGGGAATTCCGGCAGAAAGCTTAATTCGTCCGCCAGACTCATTGCAATCAGCCTAATTTGATACCAGGATTTCGGCATCGGAGAAATACATGGAGGGTTGGGGTTACGTTATTAGCAATGAGGCTATGCCACCCACTGGTTGGGCGGGAATTCTTGAATTTTTTCTTTTGCCGCAGCCTTATTCGTCCGATACGCGGATATCGGAGATAACCAGTTCACCGGCAATTTCGCCGTTACGGTCGATCTGGATGATTTTGACCGGCAGCAGGCGATATTCCATTCCCAGCCAGATCTCCAGCCCTTCTTCGCCGGGTGCGTGGAGCTTGCGCAGCGGCAAGGCGCGCAGTTTGCCTAACGGGGTTTGAATATCTTCCTCACTACCCACCTCCAGTTGATAACTTTCAAGTTTACGGCCATTGCTGACATGCATCGGCAGCGTGGTCTGATCCAGCTGCATTTGCGAGAACTGATACAGGAAACTCAGGATGTCTTGAGCCTGTTCGGGAAGTGCTGTGCTGTTGCCGCCTGAAAATTCCAGCTGCTTGTTGTCCCGGTTGAATTTGGCGCTCAGGGTCTGCCGCCCCTTTGAGGTCAGTTTATTTTCAGTAAATTCATCTGGTTGCAAGCCCTGTGCACCAACGTGTCCGCTGCTTTGCTGGTTCAATTCGAAGGTCTTGAACAGGCTGGCAATGCCGGTGGTGTTCATGCCGACCTGCAAGGTGTAGCTGTTATCATCCCTGATCTCCAGCCGGTGACGCGCCTCGCCTACCCTGATGTTCGTGCCCTTGTAGGCGGTGAAAGTCAGTTGCGCATGCCTGGGCAATGGATGCACAGGTTTGGCTGCTTCGTGAGCGATTTCGGTTGCGGCAGGTTGAACCTCTTCAACAGGTGGAGCGACCACTTCAGGGGGGGGCTCAGGCTGGCTGGCGGGCGCAGGCAGGGCGGGCGACAGCACAGGTTTCTGTTTGGCATGCGCTCTGGGTTTGGGCGCAGGTTTGACGGTCGTTTTGGGTAACGGCTCAAGTTTGGCGGTAAGCGGAGGCAGGGCTGTTTCAACAGGGGCGAGTGTGATCAGATTAGGCCCGAACAACAGCACTGCGTGCAACAGCAAAGACAGTGCAATGGCTATGACGACCGGCCGTGTCAACAATGGCTGCGGCAGGTTCAGGAAACGCTTGCAGGGGTGCTGCTGCTCATTCACGGCAGAATTTTAAGCGAACTAAGTTTTTGCGTGTATTGATCGCCGTTGGCGTCGGTGATGATCATCTGGCAAGGCAGGTTGTATTCGGAAGATAGCCAGATTTCAGTGCGGCTTTCACCCGGTTTGGCCTGGCTGTCGAGATAAATACTGTCGAACTGTCCGGCTGGCGTATCCAGTTTTTGCCGCGAGACGATTGCGTAGTGATAGTTATCCAGTTTGTTGCCATCGGTCATCGTAAAGTTCAGCACGCTGCGATCCTTGAAGTTGATGAACATGAACTGATACATCGCGCTCAGGCGATCCTGCGTGCCTTCCTGCAGCGCGATCGGCGGATGTTGTGCAGGATTTGCCAATGTCAGTTGCTGTGCAACCCAATCAAATTCGGCAACGCGATCCTTGTCAGGACGGCCATTGAACTTGTATTCGAAGTGCTGAGGGCGCAGTCCCAGATGATTGATCAGGCCGCGGCTCGCGACGGAAATTTTAAACAAGCCGCCAAGCGCCACCGTGGTGCTGCTCAGCGTGTAGTGATCGCCGTTTCTGGTGTAGGTCTCATCAATTTTTCCTGGCAGGCCGTTTTTGGATATTTCATAACTGGCTTGCACGCTGTCAGGCGGTGCAGCATAGACCGGGGTACACAACAGGCAGGCAATCATGAACCATTTCATGTTTATTCCAGTGAGGGTGAGATTAAGGCATTCCCGGCCGGATTGTGACTGTGGTTTACGACTTTGCCGTTTTCGTTCAGTTCGATTTGGTCCGAACACAGCCAGCGTATGGCTTGCGGGAAAATGCGGTGCTCTTGATGCAGGATACGGGCGGACAGGGTGTGCTCGGTGTCGTCTGCCAGCACCGGGATGGCGGCCTGAATGATGACAGGGCCGTGGTCGAGGTCGGCTGTGACGAAATGCACGGTGCAGCCATGAATTTTTACCCCATCGTGTAGCGCGCGTGCATGAGTATGCAGGCCGGGATAGGAGGGCAGCAAGGACGGATGGATGTTGATCAGGCGGCCTGCATAGTGCGTTACGAATTTCACTGTCAGAATGCGCATGAAACCGGCAAGTATCACCAGATCAGGCGCAAAGTCGTCGATAACTTTTGCCAGCGCGGCATCAAAACTCTCGCGGTCCGGATGGTCGCGATGTGCCACGACCGCAGTTGGAATGCCGTGCGCCTGTGCAAAAGTCAGTCCGCCTGCATCCGCTTTATTGCTGATGACCGCCGCAATGTTGCAGTTCATATTTGCATTCAGCAGCGCCTGCATATTGCTGCCGCGCCCGGAAATGAGAATGACGATGTTTTTCATGGTGTCTTGCGATCGTGGAATTTTATGGATTATAGCGGAAGCCGGCACGCTGAAGGCACAGGCCTTGCATGAGGCGTGTTTGATGCTGCGAAGCTCAACAATTTTTGCTGAATGCGGCGGCCGTGCGCGGGTGCTGTAGCCCGGTCAGTCCAAAATGCCTGACACTGCCCGATTGGTATTGAAACACGACTCTGCGGATCACCCGTTTGAGGAATGGAATATCCGTTTTTATCGTTAAGCAACTGCGCAGTCAGTAGCGATTTGAAGAAGAAATTTCATCTGCCTAGTAGATAAGAGAAGCATTATATAGCAATCCAATTGACAGATAATAATGTTAATAAGCATGATTGTATGGCGTTATAAACAAACGCAACATGTTGATTATTATAAGATTTATGTTATGTCTTTTATCGCGCCGGGCAGGTTTTTCTGCACCGTTTTGTCGGGTGAAGTTACCCGTAAACCTTGTTTGTTGAAAGGATAAATGGCAACCCCCCCAACAGGGTTATATACAGTGCATACCATCGCTGCGTTTAATGCGAAAAATCGTGCAAAGCGGAACTTTGCAACCAATGGGGGAATCATGAGAATAATATTTAACGGATATGCCCTGCTGGCGTGTACTGCCATGCTGGGTTTGGCGCTTACCGGCAATACGTTGGCGGCTGATACAAAAAAATTAGTTGAAGCTTGCGGTGACTGTCATGGCAAGAACGGTGCCAGCACCGAAAAGGATATACCGATTATCGGCGGCTATTCCGCCGAGTTTTTCAAGATACGTCTGACCGAATATAGAAACAAGGAAACCGAGTGCCCTGAGACAAAAATTCGCTCGGGTAGTAAAAAGGGCCAAAAATCAGACATGTGTAAAATCACTCAGGATATGAGTGATGCCGACATCAAACAGATCGGCAAATACTTCTCCGAACAAAAATTTGTCCGTGCGAAACAAACCGCAAATGCGGCGTTGGCCAAAAAGGGCAAGGAAATCCACGAGGAAAATTGTGAAAAATGCCACTCCGAAGGCGGCACGGTTGCCAGTGATGACGTGGGTATTACAGCCGGTCAGTGGATACCCTATCTGATTGAAGCCATGAAGGAATTCGACTCGGGAAAACGCCCGATCGCCAAGAAGATGAAGCTGAAACTGGAAAAACTCAATCAGGATGAAAAGGATGCGCTGATTCAGTACTACGGTAGTTTCAAGTAGGCAGGTGTTCCCGGTAGCAAGGTCGTTCTGCTTAAGTGGAGGTAAAGACATGGCACCAAAGAACAAAGGTTGGCTGACTCGCCTGCTTCCCAATCTGGCGTGCCGTTGCTCGATCGTGTTTGTAGTGGGATTCTTTGTTCTGCTGTGTGTCGTGGGCAGCTTTAATACCGCGCTCGATTACACAAATTCGCTGGAGTTCTGCGTCTCATGTCACGACATGCAAACCAACTACGCAGAATACAAGAAATCCACACACTATTCCAATAAGGCCGGCGTGCGCGCGATCTGCTCGGATTGTCACGTACCCAAGAAGGACTGGATCGCCGAGATGCGTCGCAAGGCTGCCGCAGCGAATGATGTCTGGGGCGAATTGATCGGCGTGATTAACACCCCCGAAAAATTCGAAGCCAAACGTCTTGAAATGGCGCAACGCGAGTGGGCGCGCATGAAGGAATCCGATTCCATCGGTTGCCGCAACTGTCACAGTTTCGAATCCATGAATGTAGAAGAACAGGAAAAGATGGCGAAAAAGCGCCATACGCAGGTTTTGCTGGAAAAAACCGGAAAGACCTGTATCGATTGTCACAAGGGTATCGTTCATGAACTACCCAAAGGGCAGAAGGCGGCAGAATAGATTGTGCATCACAGTGTTTGGCGAGGGGTTGGCCACGAAAGTTGTTTGTTGATGAAGCATGAATGACAACGGTCGAATCAATCCCATAGGACAGGTCAAAGCGGGCGTCATGGCTTTGGACTGTCTGGTTTTATCGGTTGTTGGGATGGTGACGGGCGAATATTTCGTTAAAACAAACAGTTAGGGGGGTATTAAAGTGAAAATAAAAACCTTGGCGACCTGTATGATGACGCTGGCGTTTGCGATGGGCTCGGCAGTTGCGAGTGAGCCGCAGATGAAAGCTGCTTCAGTCGGAGCTGCAATGAATGTTTCGGCGTCCAAGCCGAAAAATGATTACAACATTACCATCAATTACGAGTTGGGGATGCACTGCACCGGGTTCGATTTTACCTATTGCTGTGTGTTGCCCCCGTATAACTCGGTTCAGTCGCAAGTCATCAAGAGTTCGACCGGTGTGCGCAAATTTCCGGAATTGCTGGAAGCGGATGAAAAAGAACCCGGCGTTCTGCTTGATGGCAAGAAACGATTCAAGCTGGCTTACGGACATATAAACAACACCTATTCGGAAGGCAATAAGCTCAAGTACTGGGATGTGCCTTACGACGTCAACGGTAACGGCAAATACGAGAAGGACGAAAATGTCGCCAATGCCTATTTCTCCCACCTGTATGTGTATAAGGATCTGAAGGGCACCAACCCGAAGGGAACCAGTGCAGACAAGGAAAAACTCTTTGTCGGTATCCAGATTCCTGTTCCGCGTGACAACGGCCCGGCGGGTGCTGCCGTACCCAGCCCGATGAAAGGTGGCTTTCTGCACTACACGGGCGACAAGGGCACCATCGTCTATACCAAATCGCCGGTACTGGACAATGTGCCGATTGTGCTGACCAATCCGGGAATCTGGGATGCGCTGGGCCTGCCGTTGACGCCGTTCACTGACCGCGCTGCGGCTCAGGATCTGTTGACGCTGACCGAGTCCGACATACAGCCGTTTCAGGAAGCCTGGGTCAGTCTGGTGGATGCCGATAGCGGAAAACCTGTCATTGACTCTCACTCCGGTAAACCGGTCACTTTCGTCGGCACCAGTCCGATCGACATTCCAAACTGCGCCAACTGCCACAGCAACAAGACAGCCAACGGTGACAAGTTCAATCTGTACAAACAGGAGCGTGCGTTCTGGAAAGGTTTGGGCGCAAGCGACTGGATCGCCAACCTGAAGGCTACCTCCATTTCCATTCTGGAAATGCATGATGACCGTGCCGGAACCAACTTCACCAAGAACTACGATCCGAACAGTCGTTCTACCGACAATCGTCTGGGTCATGATCCGGTGTTGTGCCAGAAGTGCCATGCGGACAACGTGATCGGCGTGCTGATGTCCAAGACCTTCAAGGATCCGAAGACTCAGGAAGAAAAGGTGATTTCACCGCTGTCCGAAGCGATCCACAGCGTCCATCAGACTCATGCACCGATGCCCGATGCAGAAGGTCGTACCGCTGCCTGTCAGGGTTGCCACCCGGCTCACCGTCAGGATGGCAAGATGGACAAGTATCCGATCACGCTGGACGGCAAGAACGCCTATGCTAACGGCGATAACCGCGATGCAGCCGGCGGATGTTATGTCGGCCGTGACGTGCATGCCAACCGCAACAAGGACAAGGACGGTGTGGAAACCCCTGAGTACCTGAACTCGATCGGCAAGTGGCTGCAGACCAATGTATCGAAAATCGGCAACGGCAAGGGAGGCAAAGGACTGTGGTGCACCAACTGCCACAACCAGCTGACACGCGAGTTGTATCAGCGCGACAACCTGACCAATGCGTTCAAGCAAACAGGTACGACCATCCGCAACAAGTCTCTGGAAGAAATCGCTGCTGCCATCGGTATCAGTGTAGATGAACTTAAAAACACCTACATGGATCCCAAAGTTGTGCTGGACAGCAAGGGGCATGACACCAAAGGGGTTTCAGGTATTCTGAAGACCTGGGCTGCCAAGCGTATGGTGCCTGACATTGCAGTGATCGCAATCAAGGACGGTGGCCCGATGGTATCCAAAGATGAAGACGGGGATGTCAACGTATCGATACTGTCTGCCAATCCGGCTGTGGATGTCAAAACGCTGAAACTGCCGGCAGGTGCAACCGGTGCAATGGCTGTTCCTTACGATGCTGCGACGCATGGACGCGACTACTGGTTATCCCCTGGTGCGCCGCATTGCGCGGATTGCCATGCGGCTCCTTATGTCGAAGGTCAGGGCGGTGTTGCTTTTCCGATCAATCAACCGGGCAAGTACAGCAACATGCGTTACTCCAAGGGACATGCAGGCCTGGCTTGTCAGAGCTGCCATGAATCCATCCATGGTCTCTACCCTGTGACACCGACGACCGATGTGACGACGTACAAACAGGCAGCACAGTACAATCCGGATGGTTCTCACGGACCGTTCAAGTGTGCAACCTGTCATGAAACCAACAAGGAAGGCGTGCCGCATATTGCCGACAAGAAGGAACATGTCTGGAATGGTAAACCCATCCTGCATAACTTCAACGATGCAGTCAGCTGGATGCACGGCAGTGCGCCTGATTTAGGCGGTGCGATCCCACGCAAGTAACGGTGGATCACATGTCAGATACTAGGCTGTAAGCTGGACAAACCGGGGGGCAATAGCCCCTCGATTTGTTTGTGAAACACCTGTCTAAACCGAATAAGCCGGAACCAGAAAAGTCATTGCGAGGAGTTTCGCGACGTGGCAATCCAGATGCTTTTTTGAATAACTGGATTGCTTCCCGCCACACTGCGTTCGCGGTCGCAAAGACGCATGTTATGAGGATATTCTTGTTATTATTTGAGACCATTTAACTGGTAAGAGACTAAGCTAAGGGAAAGCGATGAAAACGAAAAAACATTGGTTTGGAATGACTGCGCTGGCGCTGATGTTTGCCATCGGGTCAGCTGGTGCCAAAGAATCTCAGGTGCTGGTCACCGTGGGTAATTTACAGGTTACGGCCGACGAACTGAAGTCGGCGATGGGCAGTTCTCCTTTTGCAACGCAATCAGTCGCACTGGGCGAAGATGATCAGGCCTCATTGCGCGGCGACCTGTTGCGCCGACTGGTGGCAGCCCGGTTGCTGATGCTGGAAGCAAAACGACTGGGGCTGGACAAAACGGCCGGTAACGTGAAAGACATCGAAGATTTTCGTAATGGCTTGCTGTATCGCTTTTATATGGACAAACTGCGTGAACGCGTGGCGATTCCGGAAGCCACACTCAGTGCCATGAAACAGCAGTTCAAGAATGACGCAGATGGTCTGGCCGCAGCTCGCTCAGCCTATACCACTGACCAGTACCGTGCCATGCGTCTGCTCACATTACAAAACCTGCAAAAGCAGGATAATGTCCGGCTGTTTGAGTCGCGCATCAACCCGGCCATCAAGGCTGACACCGTGCTGATGGAAGGCAACAGTTTCAGTATCAAATATGCCGATATTGTCAATTCCAGGGAATATCCCACTCTGCCCAATCCTGAATGGGTGAAAGAACAACTCTACAAACGCGGCGAACTGTTGCTGGTCGCCCATGTAGCCGAAAGGGAGGGTGTGGATGTTTCAGCCAAGGTCCGCCAGTACCAGAGCGAACGTCTCCCCGACCTGATGATGGAGAAGAAGGCGCACGAATGGATTCCGAACGAAAAGACCCTGCGCAACTGGTTCAAACAGCATCCTGAAGTCGCTGTCGTTACAGAACGCCGCCATGTTGGTCAATTGGTGCTGGCAACACGACCAGAGGCCGAAGCCATGCGCGCACGCATTCTGAAGGGCGAAAGTCTGTTCACGCTGGCTGGTGAATATAGCGTGGATGCGGAGGGCAAAGCCAAAAATGGCGATATGGGCTGGATTACCGCAGGACGCGGTCTGCCGGAGCTGGATAAGGCATTGGCCAGGTTGCCGGATGGTCAGGTCAGTGAAATCGTCCAGACCCCGGTGGGCTTTCATCTGCTGACCATTATCGAGCGCAAACCCGGTCAACATAAAACCTTTGCCGACGTGCGTGAGCGTGTCAGGCAGCTCATCATCAATGAAAAACTGCCGCCCTATCTGGGGACGCTGGAACATCGTTACAAGGTGAACTGGCAGGTGCTGCAGGGGCGCGAAGAAGCCAAGTCTGTTGATGCGCTCAATACCGCCAAATCAGTCGCAAAATGAGCTATTGCCGCCTGATTCCATGTTTGTTTTTCGCGTTGTTGGGCATGGTTCAGGCGGAACCGCTACCTGCGAATGCGTGGACTATACAGCCATTTTCGTTGCCCGCGCTGGATGGTACACGACACAGTCTGGCTGACTGGCGGGGCAAAGTCATCCTGCTCAACTTCTGGGCAAGCTGGTGTTCGTCCTGCCAGTACGAGATCCGCGATCTGGTCGCCTGGCAGGAACGCTACGGGGACAGAGGGTTACAGGTTGTCGGCATCGGCATGGACATTCAACAAAAACTGAGTAACGTCAAGCGCAGTCTGGAGATCAATTATCCGGTGCTGGTGGCCGACCCTGAACTGCAACGCGACCTGATCACACGCTGGGGAAATCGCGACGGTACGATTCCTTACACTGTCGTCATCGATCGCAACGGTCGCATCGTCCTCAACCATCGCGGATTGCTGGATCGTGACACCTTCGAGGAATACGTCATGCCGCTGATCCGGCAGGCAGCCAATTCTGCCGATGTTCGGCTGGTTTGCAAGTAAAGTCACCTCGCGGCGTATACTGGCGATCATCTGCTGTGCATACCAATGAATTCCACCACCAATTCCAGTTGCAAATCCTTGCCAACGTCTCACCGATTGTTTTCGGATGCACTTCACGCGGTGGAGAAACTTGTTAGGGGCTGCGGGTACATCTTTTATAGACTTGACACCGCACGCATGACTCTTCGACTAACACGCGATTTCACGATTTATCCAGCCACGCTTGAAATAACATGTCTTTAAGACCATAATCAGCTCATGCTTTGGAACGTACTCTTTCACGATGATTTTCACGCCGAGTTTCAGGCGATGGATAGTACGCTCCAAGATGAATTACTCGCGCACGCCCGACTCCTTCAGGAATTCGGCCCTCACTTGGGCAGGCCTACGGTGGATACACTCAAAGGCTCGAAGCACGCGAATATGAAACAGTTGCGTTTCGATTGTGAGGGTGGGATATGGCGGGTGGCGTTTGCATTTGATACTGAACGCGCCGCTATCCTGCTGGTGGGCGGGAATAAGGGCGGTGCAGATCAGCGGCGATTCTATAAAAAGCTGATTGCCAGTGCAGACGCAAGGTTCGATAGGCATCTGGCTACGCTTCAAACTGCCGGCGGTTCAAGGCAAGTAAAGGGAAAAAATCATGGCAAAAAATCTAAATGACGTGCTGGCTGCGCTGCCGCCTGAGCGTCGTGAAAAAGTGGAACAGCGCGCGGGGGAACTGGCAACGCTCAAGGACTTGCGCTTGGCCGTTGCACATACCCAACAAGACCTCGCCGTGAGTCTTGGAGTAGGACAGGACACAATCTCGCGTATTGAGCGTCGCAGCGACTTGTTGCTCTCCACGCTACGGCGCTATATTCAGGCTATGGGCGGAGAACTCGATCTGGTCGCGCGTTTTCCCAACCGCCCGCCCGTCTTGCTCGATCACATCGCTCAAGAGCCAACAGCAAAGAGGCGCGCAGATTCCACCAAGCGTATCAGTACGCACCATAAGGCAACTACATAATGGCATACCAATCACCGTGGCTTAATCGCAAAAAACAAATTATGGAATGTTGACCTTCGTTATTTTCCCATTCAAGTTCAGATTTTTCCTGAATGCAGGATTGCAAGACCCCGTGAATGCGCTACTTTAGTTTTGCGAGCACAAGCAGTTCTTGTACTACGTCGCGTATGTCCTTTAGTACTTTATCAATATCTTCCCTATGGGCGTTGTAACGGCGACTGTGCGCAGACTTGTCTCCTATATCCTTGAGTTTCGGTAAGGTTGATCGAACATTTCGCCCAATAGTCCAAATGCTTTCCTCTAACATACGATCAATAAGGTCTTTTAGAAATAAAAAATTTCCTTTGGAATCTTTTATCCGATCTTCAATTTTGTGTGCTTCATAACATTCAATGATTAACGTTTCAAGAAGACGTCGCAACATTACCGTGCAAGCGTCATACCAACCGTTCGTGTAAGAACCATTTATTTGGTGAGAAACTCGCTCGATATAACCTCGCGTTCCCCGAACCAGCGCCATATAGATAACTGGTTCATCACGAGAAGGAGCAATCTCAGACGGTGGTTTGATTGTCTCGTTTATTGACTGCTGAAGCGCCCCAGCAAGTTGCGTGGCCTCGTTAATCAGGAAATTTTGCATGAGTTCACTTTACAAAACCACCTAGGTGTTTTGCCATGCTTTCAAAAATGCGGTCTATTTGGTCTGGCGAAGTGTCAGGCGAGATATGCACTTGAACGTCAATATGAATGGCTGGTAGTCGGCGAGGATGGTGAGGGCTTTCTACAATGGAGGTGGATTGTTCTGTAGATGTCGCCGCAACAGGGGTAGCTATTGATTTTTGTGCCTGCCGTGTTGGTTTTGTTTTTTGGGTTGCACCGGAAGTTCGAGGTGCTGGGTTGTTAGATGTTTTGTCGTCCGATTTGGTGAAGTCGGCCTCGGTTAGCAGTATGTATGTTTCGGTGTACATTTTTGCCGCTATTTCGCCAACTTGCCCCGCTTTCATAAACCAAGTTTTGATTGCGTCCTTCTGTGTGGAGTCAGCCTCGGAGAATGCTTCAATTAATTCTTTCGGATAAACATTGGATCGGATTTCGTGACAGACTTGTTCGTAATCGTCGTCATGCCTCCAACGCTCTGCAAGTTCCGTCGGTTTTCCATTCTCGTCGATTAGACCGAGATCTCGTAGAGGTACAAGTACATTTGATTTGGCAGATGCATCTTTCATTGATGACATTGCGGTAACGAATGTCGTTGTAATTGCTGATGGCACCGATTTCTTCAGTTTATCCCGTAGTAGCCACCAAATTTTGCGTGAAATCTTTGGGTATGTTTCTCCAGCTGCCATGTGAATTTCCTTTAAGAGTTGGTTAGCGCTATCAGCATTGGGTGTTGAGGACTATGTGAATCTACGGTGCTGATGTTGCGAAAAGCATTTTATACCTGTCTCATCGCACTTGAGTCTGATGCTCTTCGCCGTTCCGAGCACGGATCACACCGATGCGATGGACGGTCTCGCCGGCTGCCTGCAACTGGCTGATGGCCTGATCTGCATCGCTGGCTGCGACGATCACCACCATGCCGATGCCGCAGTTGAAGGTGCGATACATTTCCTGTTCGGCAACACCGCCTTGTTCGCGTAACCATTTGAATAATTTAGGTAATTCCCATGACTTGCTGTCGATGTCGGCAACGACGTCTGCAGGTAGCACGCGCGGCACGTTTTCGGTGATGCCGCCGCCGGTGATGTGCGCCATGCCTTTGATGGTCAGGGTTTGCATCAGCGCCAGCAGCGGTTTCACGTAGATGCGGGTCGGTGCCATGATGACTTCACTCAAGCTGCGCTCAC
>JAPLQK010000013.1 GCA_026399735.1 Pseudomonadota bacterium | reverse complement strand
CGCCGCAACGCGCAATGACACGGTGTTGCCAACACCGACAGTCCAACGCAATGACGAAGCGCAGATGAACAATCTGGCGATTTACGCGATGAGTCTGTATGACACACCTTACCAGTATGGCGGAAAATCGCGCGTCAACGGCTTCGATTGCAGCGGTTTTGTGCAATTCGTGTTCCGGAATTCACTGGGTTTACAATTGCCGCGCACCAGTGCCGAGATGAGTCAGATAGGCGCACCGCTTGAAGCGGTTCAACTAAAACCCGGCGACCTGGTATTTTTCAACACCACGCGCAACCCGAATTCGCACGTCGGTATTTTTATCGGCGATAACCGTTTCGTGCATTCGCCCAAAAGCGGCAAGGCCATTATGCTGACCAGCCTGAACGACAAGTACTGGAGCGCACACTACAACGGCGCCCGGCGCATACAACCAACTGTAACTCGTTGATTATTTACTGAAAATAGTTTTAAGCACCTCACTTGCTTGCAACACGATCATCGCATCAAATCCGCCGCATTCAGCGCAGCTTCATTCACGCTCGTTAAAAGTCTTGATTTTCCGCCAAAGGGAACTGCGATTGATGCCAAGTACTGCAGCGGCAGTCGTCTGGTTACCTTCGAACTCCTTGAGCACCCAGCGGATATAAGTTTTTTCCTGCTGCTCCAGCGTGGGGAACTTTTCACCCCTGCCCGGCAAGGCGATGCCATTCTGTTGGCGCAGGTTTTCGGACAGGTGTGCGAGTTCAATACGGTCGCCGGCACTGACCGCACAGCCGCGTGCGATGATATTTTCCAGCTCGCGCACATTGCCGGGGTAATCGTAACACTGCAATACCTCAAGCACGGCGGGCGCAATGCTGTTGAGTGTTTTTTTCATCTGCACCGCATGCTTCTGTAAAAAATACTGCGCCAGCAATGGAATATCGCCCCGGCGCTGCGACAGCGGCGGTATCGCCAGCGTCACCACGTTCAGCCGGAAATATAAATCCTGGCGCAATATGCCGACGGCCACCGCCTCTGCCAGATCGCGGTTGGTCGCCGCGATAACCCGGATATCGACCTTGACCGGCTGGGTAGCGCCCAGACGCAGCACTTCTTTTTCCTGAATCACGCGCAGCAATTTAACCTGCATCTCGGGCGACATCTCGGTGACTTCATCCAGAAACAACGTGCCGCCCGATGCGGATTCGACCAGCCCTTTTTTTTGCGTATGCGCCCCGGTAAAGGCGTCTCGCTCGTGTCCGAACAACTCATTGGCCAGCAGATCCCGGCTGAATGCACCGCAGTTTACCGCCACATAAGGCCCCGCGTGGCGGGCGCTCTGCTGGTGCAGGTAGCGGGCGAACAACTCCTTTCCGGTACCGCTTTCACCGACGATCATCACGTTGCAATCGGTCGGCGCAACTTGTCGCGCCAGTTCGAGCAGGCGCAGCATGCCCGCATCCTGAGTCACGATCCGCACCTTTCCCTCGAACGCCTCAATCTGCTGCTTCAGGCTGCGATTTTCGTTGCGCAGGCGAATCTTTTCCATCGCCTCAGCGACCACCTTGCGCACTTCATCCAGACGAAAAGGTTTAGTGATGTAATAAAATGCGCCCTGCCTCATCGCTTCCACCGCAGATTGAGTGCTGGCGTTCCCGGTGATCATGATGACTTCGCTGTCCGGGTACAGAGAGCGGCAGATATTCAGCAGGCGCATGCCGTCCACTTTTTCCATGCGCAGATCGGTGAGCAGCAGATCGAATTCCTGCGCCTCCAGTAAAGCCTGCGCTTCATCGCCGCTCTGCACGGCCGTCACGCTGTAACCCGCTTTGCTCATCACGCGCTCCAGATTGCGCAATGCGACGGCTTCGTCGTCGACGATGAGTAATTTACCCGGCTTCTGCATCTTGCCCCCTTGTATGATCGACAGGCAGGCGAATCAGGAAGGTCGTTCCCTGCCCCTCGCTGCTGCTGACCGTAATACAGCCTTCATGTTCTTCAATAATCTGATAGACGATAAACAGGCCCAGACCCATGCCGTGTCCGACATCCTTGGTGGTAAAAAACGGGTCGAAGATGCGCGACATGCATTCCGCCGACATCCCTGCGCCGCTATCCTGGATGGAGATATCGATCGTGTCGCCAGTAACATCGCAATCAGCTTCCGTAGCCACTTCGGCAACGGCTCGCCGCCGGGCCGCAATCTCGATGCTGCCGGGACTCGCATCAAGCGCGTTTTTGATCAAATTCAGAAATACCTGTTGCAGGCGCTGCCGGTCGGCATAGAGATACAAGGTATCGTCGATGTGTAGCGTAATTGCCAGATGAGCTGGAATCTCTGCCTTGATAAAACGCAAGGTTTGTTCCATCAGTTGCCGCAACGAAAAATGCTCGCGACCAAAGTGACGTTCACGGGCAAAGTCCTGCAGTGAACTCACGATGTGGCGCGCCCGCTCGCACTGCTCATCGATTTGCGCCAGCAATATCTGCTGATGCGCCTGATCCGCATCAACCGACTCCTCTTGCAGTATCTGACAAGAGGTCCAGATATTCGACAACGGGTTGTTCAGTTCATGCGCCACGCCGGACAACAAGGTGCCCAGCGACGCCAGCTTCTCGGAACGCAACAGATGCTTCTGCCGCAATTCCAGTTCCTTCAGCATGTGATTAAAGGCCAGCGTGATGGAAACGATTTCCCTGTCCTGCGAGGGAAAAGGCAGGGTATCGCGACGGCCGGCAGAGATGGCCGCGACATAGTCTTCCATCTGTTGCAACGGAAAAGCGACGCGACGCGACAGTGCCTGACCTAGCGCAATCATGAACAAGGCCAGCCCGACCACAATAAACACCAGCGTGATACGGAACGAAGCCAGCGAAGATTGCAGCAACTGCCGCTCCGTCTGCACCAGCATCTCGGTGATGGAAACCAGTTCCTTGCCCGTTGCACGCACTTTTTGTTCGAGGTCCCGACGTTGCGAGGAATTAGCGGATGCGGCGGCATAAAGGCCGACTTGCTGACGATACCGGCGGGTCTTCTCGCGCAATACCTCGATCTGCGCGTGCGCTTCAGGCAGTGCCAGATCGTCATTGAGCATTGCTTCAAGACGATTGATATAGTCGGCATTTTCACTCAGATCAGCCGCTTGTCCATGCAGGAAATAATTACGCTCAAAGCGTCGCACTTCCATCGCCGTTTCAAACAAACCGGAAATACGCTCGCTGAGCAGGATGCGCGCCTCAACGCGCTTCAACGACTCAAAAGTAAACAGCGAGACGGCCAGAATCAATACCGCCACGAGCAGATAGCCGAAGGTAATTTTTTGTCGCAACGATGAAGGAAACAGCATGGATTGCAGTCAGGTAAATCAGTAGTTGCATTATGCAACAACCATTTACCATTCTGCAACAGCGCCGCAATAAATCTTATTTTTGTTTAAAAACAAAATATTACAGTTTAAACACAGCCTATCGACTGTTGCAACTTGCGACACAACCTGTAAAAACAACGCAGCAATATTCAATTATTCTTATATACATCAATACGTTGCGACATGTGGCACAAATCATGCTTAAAGATAAGCATTCACCTACATCTCTTCAGAAAAAATGAAAACCTTATATCAACACCTGAAACAGGTATTTGACTCGCTGGAGTTCACCAGCGTCGGCCATCTGGATGCGTTGACCGCGAAGCTGGACAGCTGCAGTGCACCCTCCAGCGCAGCCAGCCACCCGGCCAGACAGTCAGCCAATCGCATTAACAATACGTTTGATCACAGCAAGACAGCTTTCACGAATTAACTGCGCCCCGCGCACGACTGACACGGACATATTGATGAAATTTGCAACATTGCCCTACTTTAAGCCTTTCCAATTCGACGCCGGCACATTTAAATTTGATTTGATCGCCGGCATTACCGTATCCCTTGTCGCCATCCCGCAATCGCTGGCCTATGCACAACTGGCAGGCGTTCCCGCCTACTATGGTTTGTATGCAGCACTGATACCCACCATCGTCGGCGCCTTATTCGGTTCCTCGCGCCAACTCTCCACCGGGCCGGTCGCCATGACCTCATTGCTGACTGCGGCCAGCATCGCGCCGCTGGCCGAGCACGGCACGGAATGGTTTTATTCCTGCGTGATCCTGCTGGCGCTGCTGTCGGGTCTGTTGCAAATATTATTCGGGATGCTGCGGGTCGGCGTATTGCTCAATTTTCTTTCGCACCCGGTGCTGATGGGCTTCATCAATGCCGCAGCCCTGATCATCGGCCTGTCACAGCTGCCGACCCTGCTGGGCATACCTGCCACCCAGTCGACACACTTCCTGCTCGACGTCTGGCAAGTCATCGCACACATCGACACCATGCACGAACTGTCGTTCGGCTTTGGCGCCACGGCGATTGCAATGCTGCTGGCACTGAAAAAATTTGCGCCGAAATTGCCCGGGGTGCTGATCACGGTCGTCTTGCTGACCTGGGCCAGTTATGCGATGGGATTTGCCGATATGGGCGGCAAAGTGATCGGAATCATTCCGCAAGGCTTACCCACGATCAGCATTCCGCCGCTGGACTGGAAGGCGACCATGACCCTCTTGCCAGCCAGCTTTGTGATTGCGCTGATCAGCTTCATGGAGGCAATGTCCAGCGCAAAGGTGATCGCCATCAGAACCCGCCAGCCCTGGGATGAGAACAAGGAACTGATCGGCCAGGGGCTGGCCAAGGTGGCTGCGGCTTTCTGTCATTCCATGCCGGTCAGCGGCTCCTTCTCCCGTTCCGCACTGAATCTGGCCTCGAACGCGCAAACCAGCCTGTCCTCCGTTGTTTCGGCGGTCTCCGTGCTGGTAACCCTGCTGTTCCTGACGCCGCTGTTATACCACCTGCCCAAGCCGGTGCTGGCTGCGGTAATCATGATGGCGGTGATCAACCTGATCAATTTTCCGGTCATACTCAAGGCATGGCGCGCCAGCCGGGACGACGGCATCGCCTCTGTCACGACGTTTGTCGCGACGCTGGCATTTGCACCGAACATTCAGAACGGCATCATTATCGGCATCATCCTGTCTCTGTCGCTGCTGTTGTACCGGATGATGCGACCCCGCATTGCGCTGCTGGGAATCCATCAGGACGGCACCCTGCGCGACGCCCAACGCCATAATCTGCCGAAACTGCATGCACGCGTGGGCGCGATACGCTTCGATGGCGCATTGCGATTCGTCAACGTGTCCTATTTCGAGAACGCTATCCTCAAACTGGAACGCGAAAACCCGGAAGTCGACCACATTCTGGTCAAATGCAGCGGCATCAACGAGATCGATGCATCGGGCGCGGATATGCTTGCCAATCTGATTACACGCTTCAAAAGCAACGACATCACGCTCTGTTTCAGCGGGTTCAAGAAACAGGTTCAGGAAGTGATGGACAGAACCGCCCTGAGTTCACAGATCGGTCTCGATAATATCTTCTCCACCGATCAGGAAGCCTTCGACAGACTGTATGCGCGCGGCGTGCTTGAAACAAAAATCACCCCCCCAACACTCTCCGTTATTTAACACACGCCGGGGCTGCTGCCCCTGCGATTTCCATTCAATGATTAATGCCAGTTTGATTGCGTAAATTTCCGTTTGGAAACATGTTTTTACATGACAACACAAACCAGTGATAAAACAATATTTAGGATCGCAACAGAATGAACACTCAAGTCAGTATGAAATTACAAGGTTTCAGGGCAACCTTCGGTAGCGATGTCTTAGCCTCGGTCGTGGTTTTCTTAGTTGCATTGCCATTGTGCATGGGCGTTGCCATTGCCTCTGGTGTTCCACCAACGGCTGGATTGATTACGGGTATTATCGGCGGGATTGTAGTTGGCGCATTTGCAGGATCGCCCTTGCAGGTCAGCGGTCCTGCCGCCGGTTTGACCGTGCTGGTGTGGCAACTGGTACAGCATCACGGCATGGCTATGTTAGGCGTGATCGTATTATTGGCGGGTTGTATTCAACTGCTGGCCGGACTACTAAAATTGGGGCAATGGTTCCGCGCCGTTTCACCGGCAGTGATTCACGGCATGCTGGCAGGAATCGGCGTGCTTATTTTTGCCTCTCAATTTCATGTCATGTTGGATAAAAAACCAATTGGCTCAGGTATTCAGAATTTTTCCGGGATTCCTCAAGCGTTGATGGACACCTTTTCATCGGATACAACCTCCGTACAGGCGCTCTGCATCGGTTTACTGAGCATCGCGTTAATCGTGCTGTGGAATTTATACGCCCCGACAAAGCTTAAGGTGCTGCCTGCCCCGCTGGTCGCAGTCCTGGTGTCCGTTTGGGTTGCCGCAGCACTACACCTGAAAATAAAATATATTCCGGACTTGCTGGCTAATCCGGCAGACATCAACAATATCTGGACGGTTATTCAATATCCGACGCTGGAGAATTTGAAGCGTGCACTTGATCCTGACATTCTCACTGCCGCAGTATCCGTCGCCTTTATTGCCAGTGCGGAAACATTATTGAGTGCCAGTGCGGTAGATCAGTTGCACCAGGGAGTGCGCACCAAATACGATAAAGAACTTGCATCGCAAGGCGCAGGCAATATTATCTGCGGGTTTTTGGGCGTTTTGCCGATGACAGGCGTTATCGTGCGCTCCACTGCGAATGTCGAAGCCGGCGGCAAGACGCGTATTTCAGCCATATTGCACGGTGTTTGGCTGCTCTTATTCGCTACGGTATTGCCTTTCACGCTCAGTTATATTCCTGTTGCCAGTTTGGCTGCTGTGCTGGTATTCACCGGATACAAATTGGCTTATCCCAAAGCGGTTCCAGGTTTGCTCAAATTTGGAAAGAGTGAAGTGGCAATTTACATCGTGACCATTGTCATGATTGTAGCCTCTAACCTGCTCGAAGGCGTACTGATCGGCTTGGGATTATCTCTGCTCAAATTGCTACAGGCGTTTTCACATATGAACATTCAATGGGATGAAGATATCGTCGAAAATCGTGTCCACCTTCATTTGAAAGGAGCTGCAACGCTTATTCGCCTGCCAAAGCTTGCTGCCACGCTGGATGAAGTCAGACCCGGGGCAGAGGTACATATACACTTTGAGCATCTTGATTATATCGATCACGCCTGCCTGGACTTGCTTTCCAACTGGGAAAAGCAACACATGCTCACAGGAGGCTCATTGCAGATTGAATGGGAAGAACTGTCCTCTAAATTTCATCAGCGCCGAACCGGAGCTCAGAAAAAATTGGCGCTTAGCAACGTTTGAGTTTTTGGCGAGAAGAATTACTTTGCCAGTTTTGCCGGGGCAATCAGTGAATACAGCGCTGCCGCCTGACCTGAAATTGCATAAACAGGATAAATAACACTGCAAGCATTTGATTTTATTGATATAAATACCATAACGCTCAAGCGGAACGACGCTAAACGCAGAAGGTCATCTGCGTTTAGCCTGGTGCTCCGCCTTTAGCGCCTCGCTCAGCTGAAACACGCTCATCGCATAATAATCGCTGTTGTTGTAGCGCGTGATGACATCGAAATTATTGAAGCCCAGCCAGTATTCCCGGCCGTCGGTCACCGTGTAGTCCAGCAAACGGGACGGCGCATCCTGCCTGAGCTTCTTCAGAGGCTCAACGCCCGCCTCCGCCCATTCGGCAAGGCTGCGAGAGGCCTTATCCGCGCAACATCCTTCAGCGACCTGTGCGCGCACCGCAACCGGCCCGCCTTTGATCCAGCCATATTCTTTCAGGTAGTTTCCCACGCTACCGATCGCATCCCCCGCCTCGTTCAGCAAATCCGTCTTGTGATTGCCATTGAAATCGACCGCATACTTCCGGTAACTGCTGGGCATGAATTGCGGCATGCCCATCGCGCCGGCATAGGAACTCTTCACGTCCAGCAGATTGAACTGCTGTTCACGCGCCAGCAACAAATAGTTTTCAAGTTCGTCGCGAAAAAAAGCGGCACGGCGCGGATAATCAAACGCCAGCGTGGTCAGTGCATCGACGGTACGAAAATTGCCCTCATTCTGGCCGTAGAGCGTTTCCACACCGATCAGAGCAACGATCATTTCCTGCGGCACGCCGTATTTTTTTTCGGCACGCGCAAGCGTTTTACGATACTTCTTCCAGAACACCAGCCCTGGCCTGATTCGATTTTCATTGACGAAGTTGGCGCGATATTCCGGCCAGGGTTTGCTGGTCGCAGGACGAGAGATCGCTTCGATGATTTGAGGTTTATAATTGGCGCGTTCAAACAAAATCGTCAATTCACCCCGATTGAAGTGATGTTTATCTGCCATTTCTTCAATGAAATCAGCAATGCCGGGCAGCGTCGCCGCATAAACGGCAGACACCGGCAAACAAGCCACAACTAAAAGCATACAGCGCAAGAATATTTTCATGGCGCTGATTTTAACCGATGCTCGACAGATTACCGCCATTGCTGGTAAATTTCGTCCGTTACGGGTAACCTGCCACTCATTCATAGCCGAAAGCGCCATCATGACCACACAACATCACAGCCTCATCATTCTGGGTTCCGGACCTGCCGGATACACCGCTGCCGTGTACGCCGCACGCGCCAATCTAAATCCTGTGCTGATCACGGGCCTCGCGCAAGGCGGTCAGCTGATGACCACCACCGAAGTCGACAACTGGCCGGGCGACGTCGCCGGCGTGCAGGGGCCTGACCTGATGGCGCGATTGCAGCAACATGCCGAACGTTTCAATACCCAGATGGTCTTCGATCATATCCACACGGCAAAATTGCAACAAAAGCCGTTTCTGCTGACAGGCGACGCGGGCAGTTACTCGTGCGACGCACTGATCATCTGCACCGGCGCATCCGCACAGTATTTGGGATTGGCGTCAGAAGAAGCATTTATGGGACGCGGCGTGTCAGGCTGTGCCACCTGCGACGGATTTTTCTACCGCAACCAGGATGTGGCTGTGATCGGCGGCGGCAACACCGCAGTGGAAGAAGCCATGTATCTGTCCAACATCGCGCGCCATGTCACGCTGGTGCATCGGCGTGACACCTTCAGGGCCGAGCGCATCATGATCGATCATCTGATGGAAAAAGTGGCAGCTGGAAAAATTACGCTGCAACTGAACAGCACACTGGATGAAGTATTGGGCGATGACAGCGGCGTGACCGGCATGCGCATCAAAAATGTGCAAAGCGGCGAAAAACAGGATATCGCGCTGACCGGCGTGTTTATTGCCATCGGCCACAAACCGAATACCGACATCTTCACTGGGCAACTGGAAATGGACAACGGCTACATCAAAACGCGCGGCGGATCGAACGGCAATGCCACAGCAGCCAGCATTTCCGGCATATTTGCCGCAGGCGATGTACAGGATCAAATCTACCGCCAGGCCGTCACCAGCGCGGCAACCGGCTGCATGGCGGCACTGGATGCGGACAAGTACCTGGCTTCCATCGGCAAACAGTAAACCTGCTCTGTCATTTCTGCGGGCAGGATGCGGGTCGTAAAATAAAAACCATGACGACTACCCCCTCCCTGCCCCTCCCCCTGCAAGAGGGAGGGGATGATGCGGCGCTGTTTCGCGAGGCAATCGGCGTTGTTACGCCGCTGGCGGAACAAAACCGCATCAGTCCGCCTAAAACTGTCACTCAGGCCAGAGTCCGCTTACCTGACCCAGACCACCAAATAGCGGACACGCTGTCCGATTATCATCACGACAATTCACCGGAAGAATATCTTTCCAACGGTTTGTCTCGTCTGACGTTGCGCAAACTTCGGCGCAGCGCCGTTCAGGACAGCCTGGATCTGCACGGTCACACCATTGATGCGGCACGCATGCTGCTGCAACAATTTCTGTTCAATGCAACACAGCACCAGTTACGCTGCGTGCTGGTAATACATGGCAAGGGAATGAACAGTCCGGATGGTTACGCCGTGTTGCGTGCGCTTGCGCGCAACTGGCTGACGCAACATCCTCAGGTATTGGCTTTTTGCGCGGCACCACCCGAATCGGGCGGTGGCGGGGCTGTATTGATATTGCTGAAAATCAGACCTTAGATTTGTTACTCATCACGTAAATCATGTATTCAAAGAACAGTTCACACCATTCCTGATCGTTATCTTTTAGTGCGTGCAGCAGTTTATTGACTTGTGCAACTGGCCATTTCGGATTGAAGGACACCAGCATGCTCTCGGGATACACCTTAAGCGTTTCCTTCAAGTACTCTGATATCCTGCTGATTTCATTGAACATTAAGGCAAGATCCTTGTCCGTATCAATTTCTTCAGTCAGATTGCCATACATTTTCGGATGCGACTTGGTGAACTCAATGAACCGGGTGAGTATGAAAAAAAATTCACCTTTATTCTCATTTGTAACGGCATCGCCCAGCATAAAAGGGGCAACGGATAACTCCAGCCAGTAATAATTCAGCTTCGGGTTATGCCGCTTGGACACACCGATATACCCATTGCGCGCCTTGGCCTGTTTGACGCTATCCGCAAACAGCAGATTATCAGAAGCTCGGGTTGATATCTCCCGGCCCTCCAGAACTTCCGGTTTTACCAGAAAAAAATCCGGAAAATCTTCGTAAAACTTCCCGGAATGCGTATGCGTGCGATAACATGCCTGAAAAACTTCCAATGCCAGACCGGCATTATTCTCAATGTCGTGGTAGTTTTGCTGATTATGGTCACCCGACCTTCTGTGCTGCATAGTTCCCGCCCCTGAATTTCATACGTTTTTACTATCCGGTCATCATAACCGCAATTTGTAAGTTTTTTGCAAAAACGAACGTTTGCTAACAAATTGTTACAATATTCTAACCAACTGACAATTCTACAGGAAAATAAGTATTTGCTAATACTTATAAACAAAAAAGCACATCACAAGACGCCTGTTATTTTAAACATCGCGCATACGCAGCGCAGCCTCAATATCCACCGACACCACCTTGGACACCCCCTTCTCCTGCATGGTGACGCCAATCAATTGCTCTGCCATTTCCATCGCGATCTTGTTGTGACTGATAAACACAAACTGGGTGTGCTGTGCCATTTTCCGAACCAGCGCACACAGTCGTTCGGTGTTGGTATCGTCCAGCGGCGCGTCCACTTCGTCGAGCAGGCAGAATGGCGCGGGATTGAGTTGAAACAGCGAAAATATCAGCGCGATGGCGGTCAACGCCTTTTCGCCGCCGGAGAGCAAATGAATCGAACTGTTCTTCTTGCCGGGCGGTTGCGCCATGACCTGCACACCGCCCTCCAGTATCTCCTCACCGGTCAAAACCAGCCGCGCGTCCCCTCCGGCAAACAGGATCGAAAAAAGCTCAGCCAACTGCAAATTGACCTGATTGAAAGTTTCCATCAGCAGTTCACGCGATTCCCGGTCTATGTGCCTGATCGCATCAGTCAGCGTTGCCATTGCCTGCTGCAGATCCTGAGCCTGCGCATCCAGATAGCCCTTACGCACGGTTACAGCTTGCAACTCGTCAAGCGCGGCAAGATTTACCGCACCCAGCGCTTCGATCTCACGGTTCAGACGATTCAGATCGTTCTGTAAATTATTCGGTTTGACGCTTGCCAGCCTTGGCAACAGCGCTGACTCATCCACTCCCTGCAGTTTTTCCGCCCACTGCTCGAAATACAAACGCGCTTCCTGTTCCTTGAGTGAAAATTCACCCGACTGCTCGCGCAACCCGCCCAGCTGATGCTCGCAGGAGATGCGAGTCTGCTCCAGCGTTTGCAAATCGGCTGCAGCGCCTTCCAGACTGTTGCGCGCATCGTTCAGTGCGCGTTCTGCCTCTTGACGGACAAGCAAGGCATGCTGCAATAACGGTGTCGCCGCATCATCGGTACTGCCGGACAACTCGGCTTGCAATTGGGCCAAATTTTGTTCGGCGTGCATCAATGCATCCATCAGCGTCTGAATATGGGCGCGCAAATCGCTCACTTTGTTCTGGCAAGTCAGTGCCAAAAAATGCGCTTCCTGTCGCGCATATTGCACCTGCTGTGTGCGCACCCGCAAATCGCGCAAGGCCATTTCCCCGGAATTCGCCTCACGCTGCGCATCGATGACCTGCACGTGAAACACCGCCACTTCCTCGCGCAAGCTGTCCATGCGTAAAACAATTTCGCACAGATGTTCTTGCTCAACAGCCAGCGATTGGGCCACTTCCTGCATTTCGACAGCGATCTGCAAACCGCGCTCGGCGCGATGCTCATGCGCCTGATTCAGTTTGAGCATCTGCATTTGCAGCCCATGCTGACGCTGTTTCAGCTCACTGACGGCGTTGCGCAGCGGCAAAATCTGCACATCGATCAGGCGGTAATTTTGCTCGGCCTCATCAAGCTGACGTTTGCAATGGTCAACTGAACCGTTCTCGATGATCAGTTGCTCTTCCAGCTGTTCAATCTCGCTCTGCCGGGCCAGTACGCCATGCAACTGACTGTCCGGCGCATGAAACAATACGCTGTGTACACCGATCAGATGACCGTCCGGCGTGACGAAGTATCCTCCTTCAGGCAATTGCTCACGCTGCGATAAGCCTGTGGACACATCGCTCACGACATAAACCAGGGCCAGCCATTCGCGCATCGCCGGAAACACACGTTCATCCTGACACGCGACGTAATCCAGCAAAGGAGTCCAGCGTCCCGCTGCAACCGGTTCGGGACTGCCGGGCTCAAACAGTGCAACACGGGCGGGCGGCGCATCATGCCAGCCGGCCACTGCCCCCAGATCCGGCAAGGCCAGCGCATTGAGCCGTTCGTGCAACACCGCTTCCAGTGCATTTTCCCAGCCGCTCGCGATACGTATGGATTGCCACAGACGCGGCAACCCCTCCAGTTTGTGCAGCACCAGCCAGCCGCCCAGATGTTTGTCGTTGTCCAGTTGCCGCTGCAATTGCTGCAGCGCGTGCAAACGTGCGGAAGTTAACGCCGAGAGCCGCTCCTGTTGCTGCAACAAGGTACGCAGTCGCGGCCTCTGCTGATCGACCTGCAGCAACTGCGCCTGCAACAGCGCCAGCTTTTCATCCTGTTCGGCGTGCGCCATTTCCAGTTCAGCCGACGCTTCTTCAGCCTGTTGCATCGCATGACTGTCCGGTTGCGGCAGACTTTCCTGCTCCTGCAACAAACGCGCCCGGCGCGCTTCCATTTGTCCGATATTGCGCAGCAAGTTACCGTGCTGCGTCAGCAATAGTTGCAACTGCATTTGCAGCTGCGATTGCTTCTGCTGCAAGCCGTTGCAGTGTTGCCGAGCGCAGCGCGCAGCCTCCTCTGCCTGCGGCAGACTGACACTTTCCAGTTCAGCCTGCTGCTCCGCCTCAAGCAGTTTGACTGCGGCCTCTTCCTGCTGGCGCTGCCAATCTTCCAGCTGGCTATGAGCCGATTGATGCTGTTGCTGCTGCTGCCCGATTTGCCGCAGGGCGCCCTCGATCTGCTGCGTCAGTCGCAGCTGTTGCTGTGCGGCATGTTTGATCTCCTGTTCCAGCCTGGCAATTTCGGCATTCGCACTGTACAGCTCGCCTTGCCTGGCATGCAGCGCGTCGGCGTACAGATAATGACTGCCGCGCTTCGTCTCCAGCCGGCTTTCTATTTCGCGCAAGGCGGACGTCTGAACCTCCAGTTCAGTGCGCGTTTTTTCAACCTGCGCTGCAAACCCGGCGCGCAATACTTCGGCTTCCTGCCGGCGTACCAGCCAGAGCAACTGCTGCGTTGTATCGCGCAGCAACTCCAGTTCACGATATTGCAGCGCAACGATGGCCTGCTCACCCAGATGCAGCAACTGTTTATCCATCTCCTGCAGAATGTCATCGATGCGCAGCAAATTATCGCGCGTCTCGCCCAGCCGCTGCGACGTCTCGCGGCGACGGTCGCGGTACCGGGAGACACCCGCCGCTTCTTCGAGAAAGACGCGCAATTCTTCCGGTTTCGCCTCGATGATGCGCGAGATCATGCCCTGCTCAACGATGGCATAGGCGCGCGCACCTAAGCCCGTACCCAGGAAAATATCGGTAATGTCGCGGCGACGCACCTTCTGATTATTGATGTGATAGCTTGATTCGCCGTTGCGCAGCAACACGCGCTTGATACAGATTTCCGCATAATCTGACCACTGCCCTGCCGCACGGCCAAGCTGATTATCGAACACCAGCTCCACACTGGCGCGCGCAACGGGTTTACGTTTAGCCGAACCGTTGAAAATCACGTCCTGCATGGAATCGCCGCGCAATGCCGAAGCCCTGGATTCGCCCAGCACCCAGCGCAGCGCATCGATCACATTCGATTTTCCGCAGCCGTTGGGACCCACCACGCCGACGATCTGCCCGGGCAGATGAATGTGAGTAGGGTCAACGAAGGATTTAAATCCGGCTAACTTGATTTGTGAAAGACGCAATTGGACTGTCGTGGCGATATAATACCCGTCATCTTAACCCAAGCGAGAGCTGCATGACGACCCGACCCGCCAAAGCACTGGAAACTTTCCCGAACCCGAACTCTGCACGCGATTACCATATCCACATGGAAATCCACGAATTCACCTGTCTGTGCCCCAAAACCGGCCAGCCGGATTTCGCCACGCTGATTCTGGATTACATCGCCGACGAACAGTGCGTGGAATTGAAGAGTCTGAAGCTGTATATGTGGTCGTTCAGAGAGGAAGGACATTTCCACGAGGATGTCACCAATCGTATTCTTGACGATCTGGTTGCGGCCACCAATCCGCGTTTCATGCGTCTTACCGCCAAATTCTACGTTCGCGGCGGCATTTTCACCAATGTCGTTGCCGAGCACCGCAAGGACAACTGGCAGCCGGCGCCTTTCGTTGAACTGTCACGGTTCAGCAGCCAGTCAAATACGCGCGGCTGATAACCCGGCCTCGAACTCGGCAATGGGCACCGGACGGCCAAACAGATAACCCTGAAAGGCATGGCATCCGCGCAGGTCGAGGAACTCGCGCTGCGCCTCGGTTTCCACGCCCTCCGCAATGACGCTCAAACCCATGACTTCGCTCATTGCGATGATGGTCTGCACGATGGCGGCATCGTTGGGATCGTGAGCGACGTCGCGCACAAAGGACTGATCGATCTTGATCTGATCCAGCGGCAAGCGTTTCAGGTATTGCAGGGACGAATAACCTGTGCCGAAATCATCCATTGAAAAACTCACCCCCATCGATTTGATCTCGCGCATCTTGGAGATGGTATCTTCAACATTCTCCAGCACGATGCTTTCCGTTAGCTCAAGTTTGAGCAACGCAGGTCTTGCCCCCGTTTCCAATAAAACGCGCTGCACCTGAGCTACGAAATCCGGCCTGCGAAATTGTTTTGCGCTGACATTCACCGCCAGCGTCAGATCACGCGTCAATGCATCATTTTGCCACGCCTTGATCTGTACGCACGCAGTACGCAGCACCCAGAGCCCGATGGAAACAATACTGCCGGTCTCTTCGGCCAGCGGGATAAACTGAGCTGGCGAGATCAGGCCGCGATCGGGATGTTGCCAGCGCAACAAGACTTCTGCGCCCACCGTGCGACGCAGACTATCCACCTGTACTTGATAGCTCAGGTAAAACTGCTGGCGATCTAACGCCTGGCGCAACTCATCTTCCAGTTCGGCACGCACCTCGATGGCCGCCTGCATCACCGGATCGTAGAAGCGGACGGCATTACGCCCGGCGGCCTTGGCCTGATACATCGCAGTATCAGCGTGTTTGAGAATGACATCCAGACTTTCCTGATGTCCCAAAAACAACACCACGCCGATACTGGGCGTAGTGTAAAAAGTATGTTTGTCCAGCCGATAGGTTTGTCCCAGACTCTCGCGTATTTTTTCGGCAACCAGATCGGCTTGTGCTGCCGCCTCATCCGGAATCGCACTCAGGGATTCGAGCACCACCACGAACTCGTCGCCGCCCAGACGCGCGACGGTATCTCCGTCACGCACACACGCGTTCAGCCTTGACGCCACCTCTGCCAGCAGTTGATCACCGACATCATGCCCCCTGCTGTCATTGAGCGTCTTGAAATTGTCCAGATCGAGAAACAACACCGCACCGTGCTGTCCGCTGCGCGCACTCACTGAAAATGCCTGCTGCAAGCGATCCTGCAACAGGCGGCGGTTAGGCAGCCCGGTCAACGGATCGTAGAACGCCAGTTGATGTATTTTGGCTTCGGCAAGTTTCTGCTCGGTAATGTCGTCGTAAATACCCAGCACGCCAACCACACTACCCTGTGCATCATGTAAGGGCACCTTGGAGGTGCGCAACCATATCTCACGCCCGTCCGGCGTGGTCTGCGGCTCTTCAAATGCCAGTTTCGGCGTATCGGATGCCATAGTGCTGATATCATCGTCGCGATACAGCTGCGCCTGATCGCGCCAGCCCATCTGGAAATCGTCGCGCCCTATCAGTTCATCGGCACTTTCCATTCCGGCATCGCGGGCAAAAGCCGTATTGCATCCCAGATAATGCGACTCCCGGTCTTTCCAGAATATCCGCAACGGTGCATTTTCGATCACCGCCTGCAGCATTTCATTGCTGGTCTGCAAGCGATACTCGGTACGCTTCTGCTCCGTGAGGTCGATGAAAAAAGACAGGGTTCGCGGGCCCTCAGGCATATCCACCCGTTTTGCCGACACCAGCATCGGAAACTCCGTGCCATCCCGGCGCAGCCCGATCGTTTCATAGATATTTTTTACCGGCAGCCCCTGAGCGCGCTTTTCGAAGCGCTCCATAATCTCGCTCCTGCTTTGCGGTGCAATCAAATTCAACAACGATTTCCCGCCGATTTCGCCCAGCTCATCGTAACCGAACATCTTGATAAAAATCGGGTTTGCATTGATGGTCACGCCATCACTTGAGATGCCTACACCGATCGGACTCAGTTCGACCAGCGAATTGAAAATCGCTTCACTGTTGCGCAAGGATTGCTCCGTTTGCGCCTGCCTGGCCGCATTGCTGGCCAGCTGCGCATCATGGCTTTGGCACAGCACAATGGCACGGCCAAGGTGCGCCAGCACCGGCTGCAAAATCTGCTTCAGCGGTAATTTTGTTTTGGGGGCTTCGGCGGCAAGCAACACGATAACGCCCGCTTCCCGGAGGGGAAGTACCAGACTGCTGCGATAACAGGTTTTTCCCAGCAGCGTAAAACGATACCCGTTTTGTTCAATTGAATCAACGCCATCCCCGCAAAGCAGTTCACACGGCAAGCTGACCGTTTTGCCGACAGCGCCGATCAGATCGAAATCGCCCACTGCAGCGTCGATCAATGCTTCGGTCTCGCCGGCAGTTTTTTTGCAACGCTCAAGGTTCAGACTGACAAAGCCCGCCGAAAAAGAAGTGTGATACAGCAGTCGCTGCAAAGTGCGCGTCAACAGCGGCTTAAGACTGGTCTCATTGCCGATAGTCACGGCCAGATCATATAAAACCGGAAGGATATTGTCGTCGCCCATTCAGACGTTACCAGCGCAAGGCGACCAGCGTCGCATTGTGAAATAAGGGATAGCCGTGCAGCGTCGAACCGCCAATTTCGCCCAGCGAAACCGCCCCGGCAACTTGCACGGCCTGCGTGAGGCTGGAAAATCCGCCCATCTCGGTGGCCGCCTGATCTGCGCCCAGATGCATGCGTCTGCCCGCGCAATAGAACAACAGCAATTCACTGCCCGCAGTATCTCCGTTGAGTACCGTCAGGCCATCGACCAGCACCCGCAAGGTCTCGCCGGTATCCACCGATGGTCTCTCCAGCAGAGTCAACACCGAATTGGGTGGAACTTCACCGACACAGAACAGCGAACCGTCATCGACCAGCATCACCGGGATACGCACCACCACGTGATGATTGGCGCGAACAATGCCGAAAGGAAAATGCACTGCATGCTGATAGAAATTATTCCGGGTGATCTCCACACCATACTGCGCCAGCACCAGTTCCCTGTACACCTCGAAGGCGGGACGCCAGTCGATATGCGAAATCCGGTTACCCTCGGTTGAGGTTGCATAGACGGTACGTTGCGGCGCCTGATAACCGTGCTCCAGGATCGCTCCCTTGTGCGGTTTCAGCAGCATCAGCAACAGGCCATTTTGCACCACACGCTGGTCATCGAACAGGCAAGGCATGGGTTGAAACGTTTCGCTGCCCGCATTCGCGCCGGCATAATGCACACGATTCGCCAGATTCAAATACAGACAGTCGAGCAGTGTACTGATGTTGGGGAGCATCGCATCGAACAGCAGGAACAGCGTAATGTCAGGCAAATGGTCAATCTGCTCGCGCACCTCGGCAGCGATTCTTTCCGCTGTTCGTTCAACTTCAATGCCGGAGCCCGGCAAATTCTCATACAACGCACACCAGGGCATTTTCTCAAAGCCCAGCAGCCACACGCCACGGGTCAGGAACAGACCGTCTTTCACCAGAGAGGGAAATATGCCGCCGACCAACGGAACATTGTGCTGCGCACAGGCCGCCTGCAACACGCTCAGGTTTCCTTTTTCCGCTTCAGGCAGCAAGGCACACACGCCAAGTTCGGGGTAAAGAATTTTCCACTGTGCCAATGCTGCCTGAATGGAGTCGGATCCCACCGCAGGAACATAATGCATCATATTGTTTTTATTCATTATTAATTCAGATGACGGCATCGACACGAAAGACGGCAATTAAAATGGAAAGACAGGCGATTCTATACTTGAGCAACGTGTATTGCCAGCAGTTAAACTGAAGCTGATTTCTGCATCTGTCAGGTCGCACTAAACCTTTCTCGCATGACGCCGATAAGAAAAACACAGGGCGGCATTAACGTCCACAATCCAAACTGCCGGAGGTGTGAAATGAGCATCGTAACCATGAATATGAGCAGCTTTGAGATCGAACACAACGATTCGGCCACCTGCGACAATAAAGCGATGTCGGCGGGCCGGAATCCTGCCCCGACTTTACAACAGCAAACTGCAAACAGAAAACCCGACGCCATGCCACGTAACATGATTGCAATGAATACGGACGCTTTCATGAAAAGAATGTACGCCATTGAGGTGAATGCAGAAGTCTTTCTGAAAAGCATGTACGCTTATCAGCATTAAGCGGGTAGCTGACAACAAGGAACCGGCAAGGGGAAAGGAAACCGTTTTTCTTGTCTGCCACCCGGTTCCTTATCGCATAGGATTACAATAGTCACCTTTGAGCAACAAAACCATGCCCACCTCATCCGATTTGCTGTTATTGCGCGACAAGCTGCGCGTGTTTGCCGAAGCAAGGGACTGGGACCAGTTCCATTCTCCAAAAAACCTGAGCATGGCACTGATGGTGGAAGTCGCCGAACTGATGGAGCATTTTCAGTGGCTGACCGAAGCGCAATCGGTTAATCTGGCGGAAGAAAAAAAGCGTCCCGTCGAGGAAGAACTTGCCGATGTCTTACTGTATCTGGTGCGCATATCGGATAAACTCGGCGTCGATTTACTGAAAGCCGCCCTGGATAAGCTGGAGAAAAATGCGGTGAAATACCCGGCAGACCTGGTTCGCGGCAGCGCGAAAAAGTATTCGGAATACTGAACAAACCTGCAGCATCGTCCAATCTTTCACCTGATACCAGGAACAAAAAATTGAAAAATTCGCCTGCTCCCGAACGCACCGCCCCACGCAAAAAACGCGCTGAGTTACCCGATGTCGAAAAGATCGGCCAGGCCACTGCCCGCCTGCACCGTATCCTGAAGGAACTCGGCCACACCCGCCATCTGGAAAAATCGGCCTCCACCATGCCGGATGCGCGCGAGCGACTGTCCTTTATCGACAAATCCATGCATGACGCATCGGAGCGAACCATCAGCGCCGTAGAAGCATCCCTGCCGCTGACCAGCCGGAATCGTGCAGTCTGCAGCGATCTGTCCATGCGCCTTTCCGATGCCAATTTCGCTGAACATCAGCCCCTGATACAGGATGCGATCTCGAAACTGGGCGAAATCGCGATGGACGAGGAATCCGTCCACCACAATCTGATGCAAATCATGGAAGCGCAGGAGTTCCGCGATGTGGCCGGGCAAATGGTCAACAAGATTGTGGATGCCGCCGTCGAAGTCGAAAGCATCCTGCTCGACATCCTCAAGGAATATGCGCCGAACAGCAAAGACTCCCTGATCAGCACTGAGGGCTTGACTGCCGGCCCGGGACATCAGGCGAAAGACAGTGTCCAGGGTCAGGATGAAGTGGACGATCTGTTGGCCTCGCTGGGATTTTGACCCGAGCAACCGCAGCAAGGGCAAATAATCAATGAAATTCAGACCCGAAGAGTGGGCGGAAAAT
>JAPLQK010000097.1 GCA_026399735.1 Pseudomonadota bacterium | reverse complement strand
CAGCTCGGTTGCGGTCATGCCGACGCTGATGCCGCGCTTGGCCAGTTCGTCGCCCGCCGCGCCGTGCAGGTGTACCGCCAGCAGCAGCGCGTTGTCCGCTGTCAGTCCCTGGGCAATCAGGGCGGCGATCATGCCTGAGAGCACATCGCCCATGCCGGGGCCGCTCATGCCGGGGTTGCCGGTATGGTTCACGAACAGCCCGTCGCGGGTGGCGCACAGGCTGTTTGCACCCTTTAGAACGATGGAACAGCCGAACAGTTTTGCCAGTTTTTGTATCGCCGCGATCCGGTCGCCTTGAACTTCTGCTGTGCTGCAATCAAGTAAGTGTGCGGCCTCTCCCGGGTGCGGGGTGAGTACGGTTGCCGCCTCGCGTGCGATCAGCTGTTCGCGCAAGTCGGGGTGCATTGCGATCAGGTTCAACGCATCCGCATCCAACACCAGTGTTGCCGTGCTTTGCAGCGCTTCAGCCAATAATTTGCCGGCAAGTTTATCGCTGCCCATGCCGCAACCGACAACGATGACTCGTCGTTCCCGCATAAGCGGGAACCCAGCGTTTTCATCAAGCTGGATGCCCGCCTGCGCGGGCATGACAAAGCCTGTTTTGTGCAGCATCAGTTCCGGCTGCACAAAATCCACCATCGGCGCATCGTCCGCCAGCAGAACGACATGTACACACCCTGCGCCCAGTTTCAGCGCTGCGCGCCCCGCCAGCAGTGCTGCGCCGACCATGCCGGTCGCGCCGCCGATCACCGCCACTGTGCCGAACAGGCCTTTATGGCTGTCCTCGGGGCGTTTTAGCAGCAGTCCGGTTAGCTGACTTTGCTCGATGACTCGTGGATTCATGATGGCGATACAAAAAATAGGGCGCAGTGCATAGTATAATCGCGTCCCGAATTATATTCTCACCCGCCATGTTTAAAGTCTCTGTCGGCAGTTCTGCCTTATCCGCCTTCCGTCTGGAAAAATTGCGCGTCGCATTGCATGCTGTCGCACCCAACGTCGTTGTCAACGATACGCGTCATTGTTACTTCAGCGCACTGAGCGCCAGTCATCTGGACGCGGCGCAAGCCGGTCTGCTGGACCGTGTGCTGGGGCTGGGCAAGGCGACGAAGGCGCCTTCCGGCGAACCTGTGCTGGTCGTGCCGCGTCTGGGTACGATTTCGCCCTGGTCCACCAAGGCCACCGACATCGCACAGCATTGCGGCCTGACGGGCGTGCAGCGCATCGAGCGCGGCGTGATTTATTACCTCGGCACCCGCAACGGCACTGCGCTGAGTGAGGCTGAACGGGCGGCGGTATTGCCGCTGCTGCATGACCGGATGACCGAATCCGTGCTGGGTGCTATCGCCACCGCAGCGGAACAAATATTCCGTCATGGCACTCCGCAACAACTTGAATCTGTTGATATTCTACAGGGCGGAGCGGATGCCTTGGCGGCCGCCAATCGCGAAATGGGCCTGGCGTTGTCCGGGGACGAGATCGAATATCTGGTCGAAAACTTCCAGAAGCTCAAACGCAATCCGACCGATGTCGAGCTGATGATGTTCGCGCAGGCCAATTCCGAGCATTGCCGTCACAAAATTTTCAATGCCGACTGGGTGATCGACGGGCGGGTAGAGGACATGTCGCTGTTCGGCATGATACGCAACACCCACAAGGTCAGCCCTGAAGGCAC
>JAPLQK010000011.1 GCA_026399735.1 Pseudomonadota bacterium | reverse complement strand
CTCGCTTGGCGGCGTTGGCGCAATTGCTGCGACCAATGCAGCTTTTGCCGTTTGACAGTGAATGTGCCTTTCATGCCGCCCGCATTCGCGTCGAACTTGAGGCCGCAGGCACGCCAATCGGCTCGCACGATATGTTGATAGCAGCCACGGCATTGCGTCATCAGGCCACGTTGGTGACGCGCAATGTGCGCGAATTTTCCCGTGTGCAGGGCTTGCAGTGGCTGAACTGGCACGAAGTTCTATGAGCGCCCGGCAGTGCGCCAGTGCTGAAAATACTGAATAAATCAGTCGTTGTCGGCGCGTTTCAATCGGGCATAGCCGAAACGCCCACGGTGCGTGCGATGAATTCGTAGCGTTGGTCTGTCGTCACCGTGAAATTCATCGCCACGGTTCCGGTTAAAAAGGCCTGCAAATCGGCCAGGGTATGCAGCTGTTCGTCGTTCATATTGATCACCATGTCTCGCATAATGATCGATAACGGCCACTTGTTCAGACTCAAACCCCGTTGGACAATGCTGGCTATTGGTGATTTCATGGGCCATGAGTTATCATGCTTCGCCTTGGCGGAGGTTCAATACTTCTGGCCCCGACTAACTCATCAAATCCAATTATCCTTCTTCCGATGCGCATCCTGATCAGTAATGACGATGGTTATTTCGCGCCCGGTCTGGCCTGTTTAGCCTTTCATCTGGCTAAAATTGCCGAGATCGTGGTCGTGGCGCCTGAAAGCGACCGCAGTGGCGCCAGCAATTCCCTGACACTGGATCGGCCGCTCAAGCTCAAAAAAGCCGCCAACGGTTTTTATTACGTCAACGGCACACCCACCGACTGCGTCCATCTTGCCGTGACCGGCATGCTCGATTACCAGCCCGATATGGTGGTATCCGGCATCAATGCCGGTGCGAATATGGGCGACGACACAATTTATTCCGGCACGGTGGCCGCCGCGACCGAGGGCTTCCTGCTGGGAATTCCTGCCATCGCGATTTCGCTGGTGGGGCGTGACTTAACGCATTTTGATACGGCAGCCCGCGTCGCCTGTGACCTTGTGCAACGCTTTGCCTGTCAGACGCACCAGCAGCCCTGGTTGCTCAATGTGAATGTGCCGGATATTCCCTATGAACAGTTGCAGGGGCTGGAAGTCACGCGTCTTGGAAAACGGCATAAGGCGGAACCGGTGATCCGTGCGCAGAGCCCGTCCGGTGAAACCGTGTATTGGGTGGGGCCGGCAGGACGCGCGCAGGATGCGGGCGAGGGCACGGATTTCAATGCGCTGAATTTGCAGCGTGCATCGCTCACGCCTTTGCAGATCGATCTGACTCAGTACAGTCAGCTTGACGCATTAAACAGCTGGCTGGGGCATCAATCATGACGATACGGCGCAACGGCATCGGTATGACCTCGCCTCGCACCCGGCAGCGGATGATAGACCGCCTGCGCGAACAGGGGATTGTGGATGAGGCCGTGCTGGCAGCGATGTACGAGGTGCCGCGCCATCTGTTTGTCGATGAGGCGCTGGCGAGCCGTGCGTACGATGATGTGTCGCTGCCGATCAATTATGAACAAACCATTTCCCAGCCGTATATCGTCGCACGGATGATCGAGGTGTTGCGTAACTCAGGTTCCAGGCCGATCAGGCGGGTGCTGGAAATCGGTACCGGCTGCGGTTATCAGGCGGCAGTATTGGCGCATGTGTTTCCCGAGGTCTATACCATGGAGCGCATCGAACCGTTGTATCAACGTGCCAGAAAGAAACTGTCCGATCTGGAGATTAAAAATGTCGTTGTGAGCTATGCGGATGGCAGTGCCGGCATGCCGGGGGCAGCCCCCTTTGACGGCATTATTATGGCCGCTGCGGCGCCGGTGATGTCGGCAGCATTGCGAGAGCAACTGGCGGTTGGCGGGCGCATGGTGTTGCCGGTGGGCAGGCTTGAGCAGTGGCTGTATCTGGTTGAGCGTACCGAGTCGGGTTTTCGCGAATCCAGACTCGAACCGGTTAAATTTGTACCACTTTTGATGGGAAAAGCATGAAGCGGATTTTTGCAGGGCTGGTTGTCATGAGTCTGTTGGCGGGTTGTGCTTCAGGCGGAAAGCATGCACCGGTTGTCGAACACGGCACAGTGACTAAAGCGGCCAAAGCGCCGGCCAGATCGACCGACAAAGACTGGCGTCCCCGCGTACATGTGGTGCAAAAGGGCGATACACTGTATGCCATCGCGTTCAATTATGGTCTTGACCCCCGTGAACTGGCTGAGCAGAACGCTATTCAGGACCCGAATCTGATTCAGGTCGGGCAGCAAATCAATCTGTTTTCGGGAACCGCTTCCCCTCGTGCCGCAGTCGAAAGCCGTCCGATACCGGTGCCGTCTGCAGTGAAAGATCAACCCAAAGTGGTCAAATATCCTTATAACGCGACCGCAGTGGCAAAAGCCGAAGCGGTGCAAAACCCGCCTGAGAGCACCCCGGTGGTTGCCAGGGTTGAAACTAAACCGGTAGCGGAGAGCAGAGTCGCAGCCAAGCCTGAAGCTCAGCCGGTGGCGGACGACGGTGCGGATGATGCGCTTGAGTGGAGTATGCCAACCCAAGGCAAGGTGATCGGCAACTTTTCCGAAGCGGACAACCGCAAGGGCGTGGATATTGCCGGAAAACTGGGTCAGCCGATTTTTGCCAGTGCACCGGGCAAGGTGGTGTATAGCGGGAGCGGTCTGCGCGGTTATGGTAAGTTGTTGATTATTAAGCATAATAAGACATTTATTAGCGCTTATGCACACAACGATCAATTGCTGGTGAAGGAAGGGGAGAACATCACGCGCGGCCAGAAAATCGCCGAAATGGGCAATTCCGACAGCGACGGCGGCCAGATCAAGTTGCATTTTGAAGTGCGCCGTTTCGGCAAGCCGGTAGATCCGGCGAATTACCTGTCATTGGGCAAGCCTTGACCCTGATGAAACCTGTCGGACCATGCTCAACGTAGTCGATCATGACCGGAACAGTGCGCGGATGCGTTACGTCTATCCGGTCGTATCGCGCCGGGCCGGGGGCGTTTCGGTCGGTATCAATCTCAATCCCAATAACGCCTGTAACTGGCGCTGCCTCTATTGTCAGGTCCCCGATTTGACGCGCGGCACCGCGCCGCCGGTAGACCTGATTCTGCTGGAAAAAGAACTGCACAGCTTTTTAACCGAACTGTTGCACGGCGACTTCATGCAAACTCGCGTGCCTGTCGGTGCGCGGCGTATCAACGATATCGCGCTGTCCGGTAACGGTGAACCCACTAGTGCGGCTGAATTTTCCGAAGTTATCGCCCTGATCGCCCGCGTCCGCAGTGAACTGGATTTGCCGGAAACCGTGAAAACCGTGCTGATTACCAACGGCAGTCTGTTGCATCGCCCGGATGTTCAACAAGGGTTGCGCGAGATGGCGCAAATTCACGGCGAAGTGTGGTTCAAGCTGGATCGGGCCAGCGAAACCGGCATGCTGCGCATCAACGACACTCATGTCCGCATCGACAAAGTGCGCGAAAACCTGACCGCGGCAATATCGGCCTGTCCGACCTGGCTGCAAACCTGCTGGTTCGCGCTGGATGGCGAGCCGCCCTCAACACAGGACGAGGACGACTATCTGAACTTTGTGGATGGACTGCTGCAAGGCGGATACCCGTTGCAAGGCGTGTTGCTGTATGGTCTGGCACGCCCTTCCTTGCAAGCCGAGGCGCCGCGCCTGTCCGTCTTGCCGGCTGAAGTGCTGCAAGGTTTCGGCGACCGCATCGCCGGCCTGGGATTGCCCGTCAAAGTCAGCGTCTAGGATAGATTGCTTGTGCGGCGCTGCAGTTGTCGCCTCAATCATAAAATCCAGAACAGGCATAAAAATATATGTTTTACAATCCCCCGACAGGAGTATGCTGCGAGCACGCGGTGGGTCAACTCGAACCGGCTTGAACGGTTTGATTTTTCAGCTTGAATCCGCAAGGTTTTTCCGTCTCATAACACTGACTATGAGGATCTACCGATGCGATTCGCTCTCATTCCCACCCTTACTGCCGTGGTAGTGGCAGGTGTGCTCGTTGCCCCGCCGGTTCATGCCGATGTTTCCCTGAATGCGGGTGTCAGAGTTTCTCAGGACAATAACGTCAACGGTTCGCCCGATACGCCGAATAAGGCAAATCAGCACAGCGATACCTATCAGGCGCTGAATGCCGGCATCGTTTATTTCACACCGCTGGATGACGCGAAAACCCGTTATTTCATCGGGCAAGCCGGCGCGATGGCGACTTCCTACAATAACTACAACAACCTCGACGGCTCAATGCTGATCGCGAGTGCCGGGATTTATCAGCAACTCGCGCCTACCTGGTCGGGGCAATTGATGGGACGCGGATTTTCGCGCTATACCAGACAGCCGACGCGCGATTCCGGCGGTTTTGGCGGCACGCTCGAAGTCAAGAAGCAACTGACTCAGACCTTTTGGCTCAAGGGGGTGGCCGATTATGAGGATAACCGGGCCAATCTCAGCACTTACAGCTATACCGGTAACACCTGGGGTATGAATCTGGGCTATGTGCCGCTGGCGGATACGTTTGTGAATGTCGGCTTCAGTCAGAATAACCGCGATTTCAAGACTTCCGTGCCGTTCAGGACGTCTACGCAAATGCTGTTCGTCGAATTGTCCCAGCGCCTGACGAAAAACTGGTATCTGAACGGCGGCTACGCCTCGATGAAAAATGACTCGAATTACGCCGGAACAGCCTATACCAATCATGTCCTGTCGATAGGCGTGAGCTGTAGTTTTTGAGTCCGGTATGTGAATTTACCCAAAGGTGATTGAGATGAAAAACAAACTTGCATTAGCGGCCTGTGCCTTGTTATCCATCGGCACTGCCATCGCAGCGGATCAGAGTGAAAATAATCAGTCAGGCGGAGGCCAGCAGCAGACTGCGCCTGCAGATATTCGCTTTGGCGGCGGCCTGAACCTGAGTCAGGGCAGCGGAGGAAGTGCTGTCGGACTGGGTAGTGGCTTCGGTTCACAAGCCGGCAACAGCGGTATGGGCACTCAGGCTTTTGGCGGTGGCTCTGCATCGGGTGCAGGTTCAGGCCCGCTGTCCCCGCCTGCTGCAGGTGCGATGGGTGCCGGCGGGTCGATTGGATTATTCAGATAACTCAAACAGTTGAGGCTCTTGCAAAACACGGCGGCTGAGCGGAATTAATTGCCGGATAAAGGGCAAAAAGTAGGTGGAAGTGGGCGGCCATTGCTGGCAAGATAAAGGTTCTGAAGACTTGATCAACGCCCGATATGAATACTACGCAA
>JAPLQK010000101.1 GCA_026399735.1 Pseudomonadota bacterium | reverse complement strand
TCTTTGGTCCAGATATCGTAAGCCTCGTCGTCCTCGGCATACACCGTGACGTAGAGTTTTTCCTTGGGTAGTTTGAACACTTCGGTCAGCAATTCCCACGCATAGGAAATCGCATCGCGCTTGAAGTAATCGCCGAAGCTGAAGTTGCCCAGCATCTCGAAAAAGGTGTGATGGCGCGCGGTGTAACCGACGTTTTCCAGATCGTTGTGTTTGCCGCCGGCGCGCACGCATTTCTGCGATGAGGCTGCGCGGGTGTAGGGACGTTTGTCGAAGCCCAGGAACACATCCTTGAACTGGTTCATCCCCGCGTTGGTGAACAACAGCGTCGGGTCCTCAATCGGCACCAGCGAACTGGAGGCGACGATCGTGTGGCCTTTGGAGGCGAAGAAGTCTAAGAACTGCTGGCGGATTTCACTGCTTTTCATGTTTGGCATCCATCTACGTTGATACGGGCGGCGCGCAAAACCGTGCCTGCCGGACAAGGTGCGCATCATACCATCCGGCACACTTACTGAGCCACAGCGAAAATCTAACGATTAAAGGTTTACCGTTATTTATGCTGGATATTGAAAGGAGCGTTAAAAGAAGGTTTTAACCACCAGCGAGAGTGCGCTGACCAAGAGCACGCACATCATCCACTTAAGCACGGCCAGATCGGTGCGTAACGGGGAGAGTGCCTTTCCCAACTGAATGTCCAGATGTTCGTTGGTTACCAATCCAGCTTGAGATTCAACGATCACACGCACAAATATCAGGGAAACGCTATACCTGCATTTGCCGCTATTTTGGCCGCAAGTTTTTCAAAATCATTGTAGCAACTCCTGACAGCTTCGATATGTGCACCAATTGCGCCATCGGCGGATTTCAGGAAAAAGATAGGCTTGCGCGCTTCCATCGCCATTGGCATTAGGCTGCGATAATGCTTGAGCAGAGCTAGACAATAAGGATCTTCCGCAACAACAGGTGAGATATGAACCTCCTCATCCAGCACGGCTTCACGATAAACGACTGGAATACGATTCATCCAGCGCTGATATGCCTTAACAGGCCGACTGTCAAGAATACCATGCTGCATAACGATATAACCAATGGGCTGCATCGCACCTTTTGGCATCGGCAAATCTACTGGTGCTTTCTTAAGAAGTTCTGACCATACAGCACGCCATTCGCGCAAGGTTGGCCCCAGGTTCTTGAGACCTTGCAAAGAAAATAAATCCGGTGCTAACGGCAGACAGACCTGATCTGAAGCAATCAGTGCAGCGCGATTGATGGCACCCAAATTAGGACCAACGTCGATCAATACCAGTTCTGCGCCCCACTCCGCACCGCGTTGAACAAGACGATGAAATGCCGTCATAGTGCGAAAAGCAGATTCGTCGTGATTGTGACATCTGGGCCAAGCATCCGAGAGCTTGTCCTCAAAACGGGATAAACCCAGGTCTCCAGGAATCAAACCCAGCATTTCGGAAATTTTTTCGACATGGGGATGAGCAATGTCGCCCGTGCCGCGCAGAATGGGTCTGATCGCGCCATAGACCGTATCGGGGTGTTCATCGTCCGGCCACAAGCCCACCAGCCGCTCTTCATCCAGAAACATGGCGGTGAGATTGGCCTGCGGGTCAAGATCAACAGCCAACGTCTTAATCCCATGGTCAGCAAACATCCATGCCAAATGATAGACGAGCGAAGTCTTACCAACCCCCCCCTTGTTGTTAAAGAAGGCAACAGTTTTCATGGAGTTCTCCGGCGGATCGTAACGGCGACCACCCTGTCTTCAAAGCTGAATTCCGCAGATGGATTCCCGTTCTCTTTCAACAACTTTTGCGCTTGCTGAATACCGAATCCAAACCTGTTAATGTAACCCATGGCCTTCAGCGCTTCGGCCATCACCGGATTGCGGTAACTGTTCCGGCTCATGATGGTTTCCGGCGTCACCTCTCCGTACAAACCACCGGGATTTTGTATTTCGATACGATCTGAAAACCAGTAAAAACGAATTGGCGTATTGGATTGATAATCCCGGTGTATTACTGCGTTATGCAGCAATTCGCGGACCGCCCATTCCGGATAATCAGGCAACAATTGGTCCTGAAATTCTTTTCCTGGATTCATACCCACTTGATTACAAGCACGAAATTTATCACGCAGCCCATCCAGAACCGTACGTATATCCCCGGATAATTCCACTTGATCAACAGGCATATCGGTCATCGACGTACCAGGAAAGCGCAGAAACTGCACATACGCTCCCGGCAGAAAATAGCGCGGATTATTTCCAAACAACAGGATGCCCGTGGTAGTTGGGCATTTTCTGGATAAATCAAATAGCCGCAACGAAGCCAATTGTTCTTCGATTGCTCGGTGATTCGCCTCAATCACTTCAGGTGCGACAACTTGTGCACGGTATTCGCTGAACAAGCGGATAGACAGATCCGCAAGATTTGCTTCCGGGAATGGCAACACATCAAAAGTATGTGCCCTAGCAACACGCTTCTCAGTTAACACACGCTCATCCTGCTCGTGTGCAGTACCTTTGCGAGGGCCGATGCGCACCCAAATCGTCCCCTTGTAACGCACTGGCGGCATGTCCGATGGTTGCACTTCCACTACAGCAACATCACCGCCCTGCAACTTGAATTTCGCCACGCTCATCACTGGCTGTGGCAGTACATTACCATCAGAACGGATAGCTCCCAGTCTTAGTAATACCTGATCCGTAACGTTTAAACCAGACAGACTGCCATTATCATTGACCCCCACCAACAAATACCCAGGTATACGATGATTAGGCAAATCATTGGCAAACGCACAAATCGCCTGGCAGAATTTGTCCGTATCTTTCTCAGATGCCGTGCGCTCAACACGATCCGACTCCATATCGGATAGCAATCCCATTAACTGTTCTTCTGTCAACATGGCACTTAATATTTATCCAATAATCAATCGAAAAGCTGGTTTGTATTCGCCAGACGCAGCACATACCGAAACTTCTAAAAAACGATAACAGCCGCGCTATTGTATGCGAAGAATAAGGTCTGCCACACACCAAGATCAGAAAGCCATCAAATGGCGGCGAGTGCTGTCACCAATCCCCAGCAACAGTTTTCCGACACAGATATCTTCATCAAGCTCATCCCAGTGCAAGCCGCTGCCGCCGCCGCTGATTTCATACTGCTCGCGTTGCGCAGGAATGGCATTCAACAGACGGGAAAAATAGGCCAGCGGCACCCCGAGTTTTCGGCCACCTACGAAATCCACCCATATCGTATTTGTATCGAAACTCACTGCATTAGCTAAAGAACTCATGTCACTCTTCATCGTGTGCATGATCCAGCACCTTGAAAATCACGTCAAAACCGAAACCGCGCGATTGCATGAAGCGCATCTGTTTCGCTTTTTCTTTTGCGTCGTGCGGCAGCGAGCCGAACTTGCGCTGCCAGACGTCCCGGGCAGTTTCCAGTTCGGAGTCTTTGAGGGCGGGCAAAGCCTGTTCAATCAGCTCTACACTGAGCCCCTTCTGGTGCATTTCATGGGTGATGCGCTGCGTACCGAAACGGGGCCGTCTGGCATGCAACAGTTGCGTGGCGGCCCGTTCATCAGACAACCAGTCACTCGCCGTCAGACTATCCAATAAATCATTTAAATCAACGGGTTGTAACTGTTCGAAATCGTCTTCCACCTGAGCATAGGGACGCAGTTTCGCAGCCAGTTCGGCGCGGCTGTATTCACGGCGCGCCAGATACTGCAAGGCGCGCGTGCGTAAGCTTATTTCAGGCCTTTTCCTCACCCGGGTGCCCGATCAAAAGTTATTCGGAAGTTTTAGCCTTTGCAGCAGCTTTGGGCGCGTCCCCTGCATCGATCAGCGCTACACCGACGATCGTGCGTATCTTGTTTTCGATTTCACGCGCCATTTCAGGACGTGTGCGCAACAGCTCGCGAACGTTATCCTTGCCCTGACCGATTTTCTCGCCATTGTAGCTGTACCAGGAACCAGCCTTTTCAATCAGCTTGTGCAGCACGCCCAAGTCGATGATTTCGCCTTCGCGCGAGATTCCTTCACCGTACAAAATATCGAACAGCGCTTCACGGAACGGAGGAGCGACCTTGTTCTTCACGACCTTGACGCGGGTCTCGTTGCCGATCACTTCGTCGCCCTTCTTGATCGCGCCGATGCGGCGGATATCCAGCCTCACGGACGCGTAGAACTTGAGCGCATTGCCGCCGGTGGTGGTTTCCGGGTTACCGAACATCACGCCGATCTTCATGCGCAGCTGGTTGATGAAAATCACCAGCGTGTTGGAACGCTTGATGTTGGCGGTCAGTTTGCGCAATGCCTGGGACATCAGGCGCGCGTGCAAGCCCATTTGCGCATCGCCCATTTCGCCTTCGATTTCAGCCTTAGGGGTCAGAGCCGCCACTGAGTCAATCACCACCACGTCGACCGATGCGGAACGCACCAGCATATCGGTGATCTCCAGCGCCTGTTCGCCGTTGTCCGGTTGCGAGATCAGCAGATCTTCGACCTTCACCCCGAGCTTCTGCGCATATTGCGGGTCGAGCGCATGTTCCGCATCGATAAAGGCTGCCGTGCCGCCCAGTTTCTGCATTTCGGCGATGACCTGCAAGGCCAGCGTGGTCTTGCCCGAGGATTCAGGGCCGTAGATTTCGATCACACGACCGCGCGGCAAGCCGCCCACGCCCAGCGCGATGTCCAGTCCGAGCGAACCGGTAGACACCACCTGTATGTCCTGCGCCACTTCATTTTCACCGAGGCGCATGATCGAGCCCTTGCCGAATTGCTTTTCGATCTGACTCAGTGCTGCAGCGAGGGCTTTGCTTTTATTCTCATCCATGGTGTTTCCCTTCAAAAGTAGTGCGCAGATTATGGCACATCAATTCGCATCTGAACAGAACGATCGTTCTTTTTATGCTATTAAGCTGTTTCGGCGCGCTGTTTCAGCAAGTCGATCACGCCCTGCAATGCGATGCGCACCGCCTGTGCGCGGACTTCGGCGCGGTTGCCGGCGATCTGATGTCGCTGCGTACGGACAACTGCATTTACAATACCCCACGCGAACCATACGGTGCCGACCGGCTTGTCCGCTGTGCCGCCGTCCGGCCCTGCGATGCCGCTGACCGCCAATGCCACTTGCGCCGTACTGTGATTCAGCGCGCCCGACACCATCTCGCGCACCACAGCTTCTGACACCGCACCGTATTGCACCAGCGTCGCCTCAGCCACGCCCAGCATCTGCTGCTTGGACAGATTGGAATAGGTCACAAAACCGCGCTCGAACCAGGCCGAGCTGCCCGCTATTTCAGTAACCGCCTGCGCCACGCCGCCGCCGGTACAGGACTCAGCGGTCGCCAGCATCAGTCCGTGCGCCTTGAGCAAACCCCCTGCCTGCGCGGCAAGAATATCCATCAGATGCTCAAACCGCGTGCCAGATCGTTCTGTATATCGACGACCGCTTCAAGACCCACCGCGATGCGGATCAGACCATCGCTGATGCCGGCCGCCTGACGCGCTTCCGGACTGATGCGCGCATGGGTGGTGCTGGCAGAGTGACAGATCGTGGTGCGCGTGTCGCCCAGATTTGCGGTGATCGACAGCATGCGCGTCGCATCGATCACGCGCCATGCAGCTTCCTTGCCGCCCACAACTTCGAACGCCACGATTCCGCCACCGGTTTTTTGCTGACGCATCGCCAATTCATGCTGCGGATGCGAAGGCAGTCCGGGATAGAACACCCGCGCCACATTGGGCTGCGCTTCCAGCCACTTGGCCAACTCAAGCGCGCCTGCCGAGTGCGCGTCCATGCGAAGTTTCAGCGTCTCCAGACCTTTCAGGAATATCCAGGCGTTGAATGCACTCATCGTAGGCCCTGCGGTACGCAGAAAACCGTACACGCCTTCCATATTTTTCCTGCTGCCCAGCAC
>JAPLQK010000079.1 GCA_026399735.1 Pseudomonadota bacterium | reverse complement strand
ATGAACGCTGGCAAGACGCTTTTCGCCCAAATAATGGACTTCCTGCCGTGGACAACCTTCACCCGATATGTCGAGCGGTATGGCGGCGACCGTGGCGTTCGCTCCATGACTTGTGCCGAGCAGTATCGCATCATGGCTTTTGCTCAATTGACCTACCGCGAGAGCCTGCGGGACATCGAGGTCTGTCTTGGCGCTCAAGCCGGGAAGCTTTACCACATGGGGTTTCGCGGACAGGTGAAACGTTCGACGCTGGCCGATGCCAACGAGTCTCGCGACTGGCGAATTTACGCCGATTTCGGGCAGCGCCTGATCCTTCAGGCGCGCGACCTTTACCTTAAGGAAGACCTTGGCCTGGATTTGTCGAACACCGTTTATGCGCTCGATTCGACCACCATTGACCTGTGCTTGTCGGTATTTCCGTGGGCGCATTTTCGCACCACCAAGGCGGCCGTGAAGATGCACACCCTGCTCGATCTGAAGGGCAATATTCCAAGCTTCATCCACATCTCCGATGGCAAAATGGCCGATGTGCATGCCCTCGACCTGTTGCAGCCGGAACCCGGCGCAATCTATGTCATGGATCGGGGCTATGTTGATTTCAGCAGACTTCATGCGTTGCATCTGGCCGGAGCGTTCTTCGTTACGCGCGCCAAATCCAATATGAAGGCGCACCGGGTTTATTCGGAGAAGACGGATCGATCGACCGGTATTATTTGCGACCAGACGATTGCGTTGGATGGTGTTTACACCAAGCAGCACTACCCCGTGCATCTGCGCCGCATTCGTTTCAAGGATGCCGAGTCCGGCAGGACGCTGGTCTTCCTCACCAATCAGATGACGTTCCCCGCCGCGACTATTTGCGCTCTGTACAAGAGCCGCTGGCAGGTGGAATTGTTTTTTAAATGGATCAAGCAGCATCTTCGGATCAAATGTTTCTTCGGTACGTCAGAGAATGCGGTCAAAACACAAATTTGGATCGCCGTGTCGGTTTATGTTCTTGTTGCCATTGTCAAAAAACGTCTCAATTTGGACGCTTCGCTCTACACTTTGCTACAGATTTTATCGCTCACCCTTTTCGAAAAAATCACATTACAACAAGCACTTACAAATTCGAACGACACTTCAGATGCCGATCATATTGATAACCAATTGATTCTAGACGGAATTTAACCGGACGCTAGTGGCGCGGTTTATAGAAATTGCATCAATGACACCAGACTGTTCGATGGCGCGCTAAGCCGCTTCCGCGGACACGATAAGTCAGTTAAAAGTCCGCACCTCAATCTCAGCCGCACGCTTGAGCGACGCGTGAAGTTCAATACCAACTCGTGCTTAAAGTCGAACGGTTGTCATAGCAGCTATCATGGCAATTCTCCTTCGCCACAACCAACGGCTGATTGCCGTAATTATCAATTTTTTCCATAAAATGAAAGTCGAGGCCGACTATCTGCTGATGGCACCTAGCAGTCATGGCGTAAGCATATTTGCGTGTCATTCTACGACTGCTCGGGTGATGATACCAGCTATTCAAATCCGGGGGCATCTTGTCAATGTGGCCGACCTGGTATCGTAACGAGTGGTGGGTTTAGTGCGTAAAGGTGCGGGCCCTGATTGGAATCGCTGGCGGATTTGGGGTGTAATACGCGATCAGCAGATGACTAAAACCGGCTGACCTGATGTTCCGGTTTTTCGATCGGTTTGCTCCAGCTCGCCACGATGATACCCGCTTCGTACAGCAGCCAGAGCGGCAAGGCCAGCATCAGCTGGGATACCACGTCCGGCGGTGTGAAAATCGCGCCGACAACAAAGGCACCGACGATGATATACGGGCGGATTTCACGCAATTTAGCCACGCTGACCACGCCCATGCGTACCAGCAACACGACGGCCACCGGCACCTGAAAGGTGATGCCAAAGGCCATGAACATCGACAATACAAAACTCAGATATTTGTCGATATCCGTCATCACGGCCACGCCGATCGGCGCGGAAGCGGTGATAAAACCGAACACGATCGGGAAAACGACAAAATAGGCGAATCCCATGCCGCAGAAAAACAGTGCTGTGCTGGCGAAAATCAGCGGCACCACCAGGCGTTTTTCATGCGCATACAGTCCAGGTGCGACGAAGCGCCATATTTGATACAAGATATAAGGCAACGCGATCAGGAAGGACGCCATCAGCGCCACTTTCAGCGGCACGAAGAACGGCGTGGTGACATCGGTTGCAATCATCTGCCCGCCTTTGGGCAGCTTGGCTAACAACGGTTCCGCAAGTATTGCGTAGAGTTTGGAAGAAAACGGAAACAGGCAGATGAAGATCAGCAACAATGCAATGATCGAGTGCATTAAACGTTTGCGCAGTTCAATCAGGTGCGCGATAAAACTTTCGCTGGTACTCATGAAGATTTAGGCAGCACGGGTGCGCTCTCAACGGGTGAATGTTCGGACTGGGGCTGCGCTGCAACCGCGCGGTTAATTTGCTGCACCTGTTCGTCAACCGCATGGCCCGTCTGATGCACCACCTGCTGCAAGGCATCCGCTTCAGCCTGAATTTTCTGCTGCAGCTTGTAATAGTCGTCCATCGCCATGTCGCGGGAAATATCAGCCTTGACGCCATTCACATAGCGCTGCGCGCGACCATACAAATGCCCCAGCGTGCGCGCCACTTTCGGAAGGCGTTCAGGCCCGATGACGACCAGCGCCACGACCATCACCACCATCAGTTCAGCCATACTGAAATCAAACATGCTCGCGTTCGACCCGACTCAAATGTTGCTGTGTGTCTTGCTTTTGACTTCGCCTTCGATGGTTTGCCCATCTTCCTTGATCTGCTTGGCAGGGCCGTTTTCAGGCTCAGTCGTTCCCATACCTTCCTTAAAACCCTTCACAGCGCCGCCCAGATCGCTGCCGATATTGCGCAGTTTCTTGGTGCCGAACACCATCATCACGACGACCAGCACAATCAACCAATGCCAAATACTTAATGAACCCATGATCTTCTCCTTAAATTAATTTCGACGAACCATAGGCGGAATATTGCCGCCGCCGATCACATGTACATGCAAATGAAAAATTTCCTGGCCGCCGCCGCGCCCTGTATTGATCACGGTGCGAAAACCCTTATCCAGACCCTGCCCCGATGCCAATTTTGGCGCCAACACCATCATCCGGCCCAGCAAAGCCGCATGACTCGCATCTGCCTCAGCCAGCGATGCCAGATGCAGTTTCGGGATAATCATAAAATGCACCGGCGCGACCGGATTGATGTCGTGAAACGCCAGCACTTCATCGTCTTCATACACCTTGTTACAGGGTATTTCACCGCGTGCAATCCTGCAAAACAGACAGTCGCTCATTGTTACTCCTTGATTCTACTGTTTTTTTCTGCAATCCCTGACAAACCTTCGCGCCGCGCCAATTCGTTCAACACATCATCCGCAGACAGACCGTGATGGGAGAGCATCACCATGCAATGAAACCACAAATCGGCTGTTTCATAGACGATGTGAGAACGGTCGCCTTCCTTGCTGGCCAGTATCGTCTCGGTTGCTTCTTCGCCGATTTTCTTCAGAATGGCATCTTCACCCTTGCTGAACAGCTTTGCCACGTACGAACTGTCAGGGGATGCCAGTTTGCGCGCTTCTATCGTCTGGGTCAGTGTCTGTAAAATATTCATTTTTTGTAAATTTCGTCAGGCGATTTGAGCACTTCGTCCACTTCGACCCACTGGCCCTGTTCAAGACGGGTAAAAAAGCAACTCTGACGGCCCGTATGACAAGCGATACCGCCCTGCTGTTCAATTTGCAGCAGAATCACATCCGCGTCGCAGTCCAGCCTGATCTCTTTAACTTTCTGAATATGGCCCGATTCTTCGCCCTTGTGCCAGAGCTTGCGGCGAGAGCGCGACCAGTACACCGCCTCAGATTTTTGCCAGGTCAACAGCAGCGCATCTCGGTTCATCCACGCCACCATCAGCACCCGACCGGTAACTGCATCCTGAGCGATGGCTGGCACCAGACCGTCATCCGACCAGTTCACCTTGTTCAGCCAAGGCTCGCTCATGATTGAAAAACCCCAATCACGGAAAGAGAGAAGAGAGAAGAGGGAAGAGTAAAACCACCTCGCCCTTCACCCTGAGCGTAGCGGTCGTAGCATAAGCTACGGGAACCGCACGGCCCACCCCTTGCGGGTGTCCCCCTTATCCCTTCCCCAATTTTTTGTTTCACAGTCGCACCTCGATGCCTTGTGTTGCCATGTACTGCTTGGCCTGTGCAACGGTGTATTCGCCGAAGTGAAAGATGCTGGCCGCCAGCACTGCATCCGCGCCGCCTTGCGTGACCCCGTCAGCCAGATGCTGCAGATTGCCCACACCGCCGCTGGCGATTACCGGGATTTCCAGCGCATCGGTCACCAGACGCGTCAATGCCAGATCGAAGCCATTTTTTTGTCCGTCGCGATCCATGCTGGTCAGCAGTATTTCGCCCGCGCCCATGACCTGCATCTTTTTCGCCCAATCCACCACATCAAGCCCTGTCGCTTTACGCCCGCCGTGGGTGAACACCTCCCATTTACCTGATGCTACCTGCTTGGCATCAATGGCCACCACGATACACTGAGAACCATAACGTCCTGCCGCATCGGCAACCAACTGCGGATTGAGCACGGCGGAAGTATTGATACTGACCTTGTCCGCACCTGCGTTGAGCAGATTGCGCACGTCGATCACTTCGCGTACGCCGCCGCCGACGGTCAGCGGGATGAACACCTGGGACGCGACTTGTTCGATGATGCGGAAGATGATGCCTCTATCGTCGGAACTTGCGGTGATATCCAGAAACGTCAACTCATCCGCACCCTGTTCATCGTAACGGCGCGCAATCTCAACCGGATCGCCTGCATCGCGCAACTCGACGAAACTCACGCCTTTAACGACGCGACCGTGAGTGACATCCAGACAGGGAATGATGCGTTTGGCTAACATCAGAGTTTGGGCGACAGTTCGTCTGCCAGTGCTTGTGCTACGGCAAAATCCAGCGTGCCTTCGTAAATCGCACGGCCGGTGATTGCACCCGTAATGCCTTCGGTCTGCACCGCACAAAGACGGCGGACGTCGTCCAGATTGGTAATCCCGCCGCTGGCAATAACCGGCACATGAAGGGGGCGCGCCAGCTCTACCGTCGCTTCGATGTTCACGCCAGAGAGCATGCCGTCGCGACCGATATCGGTGTAAATAATGGCTTCAACGCCATAACCTTCAAAGCGTTTCGCCAGATCACACACCTCGTGTCCGGTGAGCTTCGACCAGCCGTTGACGGCCACCTTGCCGCCCTTGGCATCCAGCCCCACCATGATATGACCGGGGAATGCATCGCAGGCCTCATGCAGAAAGCCGGGCACTTTGACTGCTGCGGTACCGATAATGATGTAAGTGACGCCGAGATCGAGGTAACGCTCGATGGTTTCCAGATCGCGAATACCGCCACCCAGCTGCACCGGCACATCCGTGCCGACGGCCTGTATGATGCTGCGTACGGCAGCCTCATTTTTGGGCTTGCCGGCAAACGCACCGTTCAGATCCACCAGATGCAATCGCCTTGCGCCTTGCGCCAGCCAATGCAGCGCCGTGGCCGCCGGATCTTCTGAAAACACCGTTGATTCTTCCATCAAGCCTTGCTTGAGGCGCACACAATGACCGTCTTTTAAATCAATCGCAGGAATTAATAGCATGGCGAATAAGTAGTTAGATTAAGGATTCCATTGGACAAAATTTTGCAGCAGTTTCAGCCCTGCTGCCTGGCTTTTTTCCGGGTGAAATTGCACCGCGAATAAATTTTCCTGAGCGACCGCACACACGAACGATTGCGGGTAATCACTGATCGCCTGAATCAGTGTTTCATCCTGTGGTTTGACGTAATAGCTGTGCACAAAATAAAAACGTGCATCCTGAGCGATGCCGTCCCACAAAGGGTGGTCGGTCGCGTGATGCACCTGATTCCAGCCCATATGCGGCACCTTGAGTTTATTGCCTCGCGCATCCTGCATGTTAGCGGCAAAACGCAAGACCTGACCCCGCAACACGCCGAGTCCTGCCACATCGCCTTCCGCGCTGTGTTCGAACAGCATTTGCAGACCGATGCAGATACCGAGAAACGGCTTGTTTTTTGCCGCCTGAATCACCGCACTGCGCAAACCTCTGGCATCGAGTTCGCGCATGCAATCGGGCATGGCACCCTGGCCTGGAAACACCACACGACCCGCCTGTTCAATCACGCTAGCGTCATCGGTAACCACAACATCGGCTTCAGGCGCAACATGACGCAATGCCTGTTCGACCGAGCGCAAGTTGCCCATGCCATAATCAACGATCGCAACATCAACCATTTTACAGACTACCCTTGGTAGACGGCATCATGCCGGCCATGCGTGAATCAGGCTCGATCGCCATGCGCAGCGCACGACCGAATGCCTTGAATATCGTTTCAGCCTGGTGGTGCGCATTGGCGCCTGCCAGATTGTCGATATGCAAGGTCACCAGCGCATGATTGACGAAACCCTGGAAAAATTCATGGAACAGATCCACATCAAAATCTCCGATGCTGGCGCGCGTAAATTCGCAATTGAATACCAGACCGGGACGACCTGACAGATCCAGCACCACGCGCGACAATGCCTCATCCAGCGGCACATAGGCATGACCGTAGCGGGTCAGACCCTTCTTGTCGCCGATTGCCTGATTGAATGCCTGCCCCAACGTAATACCCAAATCTTCCACGGTGTGATGTGCATCGATATGCAAATCGCCTTTGGCTACGACATTGATGTCCAGCAAGCCGTGGCGCGCAATCTGGTCGAGCATGTGATCGAGAAACGGCAAGCCGGTATCAAAACTGGCGCGGCCAGTGCCGTCCAGATTCAACTCGACGCTGATCTGTGTTTCCAGGGTGTTGCGCGTTACTTTTGCATTACGCATATAATTCCTTATAAATCAAGTAGTTAGACTTGACCGATGCTTTCTTGCAATGCTTCAATAAAACGTTCGTTTTCAGCCGGGGTACCCACCGTTACGCGCAGACAATCGTTCAGCATAGGATGACCGCCGTTCAGATTCTTGACCAGCACACCACGCCGCTTTAACTCGTTAAAAACCCTGTTTGCATCTGCCAGTCTGAGCAGCAGAAAGTTAGCTTCAGAAGAATACACTTCTACGCCCGCAATTGCACTCAACTGTTGATACAACACGGTCCGGTCTTTTTTAATTTGTTCCGCTTGCTGCAACAGCACGGAATGATTTTCAAGTAATTTTTCAGCAACCAGTTGCGGCAGAACCCCGACATTATACGGTAAACGCAGCTTTTCCAACTGTTCCAGCCAAAGCGCGGAACCTGCCAGAAAACCCAGCCGCAAACCCGCCATACCCAGCTTTGAAAAAGTGCGCATCACCAGCAGATTCGGGTAGTTCGCCAAATCGTTCACAAAGCTGTCGCTGGCGAAAGCGTAATAGGCTTCATCGATCACCACAAGACCAGGCGATGCTTCGATAATCTGACGCACCTCATCCCTTGCAAACAGATTTCCCGTCGGGTTGTTGGGATAAGCCAGAAACACCAGCACCGGCTGTTCGCGCCGGATGGCTTCCAGCGTCGCACTCAAATCGAGAGAAAAATCCGCTGCCAGCGGCACGCCCGCATAGCGCATGCCGACAAAGGTCGCAATCATCTTGTACATCACGAACGAGGGTTCGACGGAGAGCAGCACGGCCCCCGGCTTGTTCACCGCCATTGCCAGCAACTGGATCAGCTCATCCGAGCCGTTTCCCAGCAATACCGCCATTCCATCCGGCAAACCCAGCAAATGGCGAATCTTTTCCTTCAGGGCCTGCGGATTCGGGTCGGGATAACGATTGACAGGCGCAGAAGCCACGATCGCCGCGATTTCATCTCTTAAGACCTGAGGTACGAGATAAGGATTCTCCATCGCATCCAGCTTGATCAGGCCCGTGCAATCGGGCACATGATAAGCGCTCAGCGCGAGGATTTCGGGACGAACCAGATGATTGACCAGCTGAGCAACAGAAGACATAAAAGGCGGCTAAAGCAAAATTGAAAAATACACTGTGAAGCTTACCACAGGTCATTCGATGTGGGGATGCGATGCCGGTAAAAAAGACGGACTGAGGGAATCGAAAGTAAATATTCCCCGGACTTTCCCGGGAAATATTTACGCTCACGCCGTATCTTATTTGCGACGCGGCAACATGCGGTCCATCAAACCGTCTTTCATCACGAATTGATGCTTGAGTGCGCCCAGCACATGCACAAGAACCAGTACGATCAACACCGTCACCATAATCTCATGCACTTCATGGGAAAACACCTCGTCATAACCCCCGTCCTTTGGCAGCAAACCCGCATCGCCTGACAGCAGGGCTTTGCCCGCATCGCTGGTCATGACCGTCACGATACCGCTGACCGGCAGCAGGAACAGGATCAAATACATAAAATGCTGAATTCCCTTGGCCACTTTATCCATCGGCGTATTGCCCATAGCAGCCGGCACGCCATCCTTGCGGCGGAAGAACAGACGCATCACCGTCAACAACAGCACCGCACCGCCCGCACCACCATGAATCATATACGCGGCCAAAGTTGCACGACTTTCATCGGTCGCTTCGGCCAGACTATCGCCCAGAAACCAGGCGGCGACCAGCAGTGCCAAGGTAAGCCAGTGTACGAGTACCATGCGGTTGCTGTATTGCGTCATAAAGTTTCTCCTGATAATTTTATAAACGTGTCGGATAATGCAATTCCAACAAAGTTCCGTTGCGGCAAAAAATGAAAGCGGAATTTACCTGAAATACACCGGAAATGCAGCCTTTTCTTAGCAAATCCGGCTAAACTTTCAATCCATCAACAGGGTATTCCGAGCGACCAACAGGGAGTCCGCCGACATGAACGCTACGCCCACATCGCTTCAGGGACTGAGCACCGAAGAGGCAAAATCGCGCCTCAAGCGATCCGGCTACAACGAACTGACGCCGCCTCATCCGCGCCGCCTGTGGAACATCACAGCCGAGGTCATGCACGAACCGATGTTTCTGCTGCTGATTGCGGCGGGTGTGATTTACCTGCTGCTGGGAGATGTTTCCGACGCGGCAATGCTGCTGGGCTTCGTGATACTGATCATTACCATGACCGTTTTTCAGGCGCAAAAAAGCGAACGGGTTCTGGAAGCATTGCGCGACTTGTCCAGTCCGCGCGCGCTGGTCATCCGGGATGGCAAGCGGCAGCGCATTGCCGGACGCGAAGTGGTGCCGGGCGACTTGTTACTGCTCACCGAAGGAGACCGGGTCGCGGCGGACGCGGTACTGCTCAGCTGCAACGATCTTTTTGCCGATGAATCCATGCTGACCGGCGAGTCGGCACCGGTGCGAAAGCAAGCAGGCAATACGGATTCGTCGGCACAGGAACCGGGCGGCGACGATCAGCCGTTCGTGTATGCCGGTACGGTGCTGGTGCAAGGCGCCGGCATCGGACAGGTCACCGCCACAGGTCGTGCCAGCGCTATCGGACAGATCGGCAAGTCGCTGGAAGACACGCAGTCCGGCACATCGCCGTTGCGTATACAAACCGGCCAACTGGTGCGCCGTCTGGCGATCATCGCCATCGCGCTGTGCGCCACACTGGTGCTGATCTACGGTTACACGCGCGGACACTGGCTGAACGCACTGCTGGCCGGGATCAGTCTGGCGATGTCCACCCTGCCGGAAGAATTTCCGGTGATCCTGTCGGTATTCATGTCGCTGGGTGCATGGCGTATTTCCCGTCACAACGTGCTGACGCGCCGTCTGGATGCCATCGAAACGCTGGGTGCCACGACCGTGCTGTGCACCGACAAGACCGGCACGCTGACTGAAAACCGCATGGTGATTCGGAAACTGTATGGCAGCGGTCAGATGCTGGATGTTCACGATCCGGGCGAACTGCCCGAACCCTGGCACGAACTGGTGGAATTCGGCATTCTGGCCAGCGAAAAAGATCCGTTCGACCCGATGGAACGCGCGCTGCACGAACTGGGCAATCGCACCCTGTCGGGTAGCGAACACCTGCATCACGAGTGGGAAATCATCCACGAATATAGCCTGTCCCCCGAGATGCTGGCGATGTCACATGTCTGGCAAGGCAGCGGCGAGCCTCACCATCTGGTGGCCGCCAAAGGCGCGCCGGAAGCCATCATCGATTTGTGCCATCTGCCCCCGGATCAGGCGCAGCCTCTTGAAAAGATTGCCGCCGAAATGGCTGATGAAGGCTTGCGGGTACTCGGTGTCGCTCGTGCAAAATTACCAATAGAATCAATAAACTGGCCAAATATCCAGCATGACATCGAATTTTCCTTTGTCGGCCTGCTCGGCCTGCAAGACCCGTTGCGCCCCGATGTGGCGAATACCATCCTCCAGTGCCGCGATGCCGGCATCCGGGTGGTGATGGTTACCGGCGACCATGCGCGCACCGCGCAGGCCATCGCCCGCGAACTGGGTTTACCTGCCGAACAGGTACTGACCGGCGCCGAACTGAATACGCTGTCCGATCATGACTTACGCGCCAGCCTGCGCGACGTACAGGTATTCGCGCGTATCGTGCCGCAACAGAAACTGCGTCTGGTGGAAGCCTTCAAGGCCAACGGCGAAATCGTCGCGATGACCGGCGATGGCGTGAACGATGCGCCAGCCCTCAAAGCCGCGCACATCGGCGTTGCGATGGGAAAACGCGGCACCGACGTGGCGCGCGAAGCGGCAAGCCTGGTGCTGCTGGGTGACGACTTCGCATCAATGGTCGCCACGGTGCGCCTGGGGCGGCGCATCTACGACAACCTGCGCCGGGCGATGAGTTACACGCTGTCCGTACACATTCCTATCGTCGGTATGGCGCTGCTGCCGGTGTTGCTGGGCGAACCGCTATTGCTGCTGCCCGCGCACATCATGTTTCTGGAGCTGATCATCGGCCCCGCCTGCTCGATCTTTTTCGAAGCGGAAGCGGAAGAGGCCAACATCATGCAGCGCCCGCCAAGATCAGCAGACGAAGCCCTGTTCTCAGGCTGGCGACTGGCAGTCAGCCTGTCACAAGGCGTCGCAGCGCTGGCTGTCATGGCCGCAATTTACGCATGGTCATTATTGAATTCCTATGACGAAAACACGGTGCGCGCGCTGGTATTCTGCGCGATGGTAGCGGGTAATCTCGCGCTGGTATTGTGCAACCGCTCAGCCGGCACGTCCGGTCAAGGCACAAAATCGCAACAAAATCCGGCGTTAAAATGGATCGTTCCGGGTACCGTTACCGCGCTGGTATTCGTGCTCAGCATTCCGGTGTTGCGCGAACTGTTCCACTTCTCAGGCAATGCACCGTTCCTCCTCTCCATCGGCTTACCGGCAGCTGTCGGCACGTGGCTGATGGGTGCGCTGATAAAACGCCTTATTTCGAGATAATTCCTCGGGTTATATAGATAATTCGCAAAATGCATAGGCAATCCGGCATATTGTTTTAGCCGGCATGTCGTCGTAATGTGAGGTCGGTTTGCGGGATCGCTTTTATCCGCAAGCACCACGACAGTTGCATCACTCACAGAAGGAGAACATATCATGTCCGATACAATCGCAAGTTTTGGCTGGCGACCCGATCTTCCCAGCATTGCCGATTACACCCCGGAACACACAGACATCAAACCTCAGCTCGCCATAATCCATCGGCGAAGGATGGCGAATGCACCCACATTAGCCACCAGTGCAGATTTGCGCGCCTGGTGTTCGCCCGTCGAAAACCAGCAGAGCCTCGGCTCCTGTACTGCTCATGCCGGCGTCGGCATGGTCGAATATTTCGAGCGGCGTGCCTTCGGTAAGCATATTGATGCCTCACGGCTGTTCCTCTACAAGTCGACCCGCAATCTGATGAAAGAGACCGGCGACACCGGCGGCTATCTTCGCAATACCATGGAAGCGCTGGTGCTGTTCGGTGTGCCTCCCGAAGAATACTGGCCGTATGATGTCAGCCAGTTCGATACCGAACCCAGCGCATTTTTATACTCCTTCGGACAGAACTATCAGGCGCTGAAATACTATCGGCTTGATCCGACAGGCACGACCAACGTCGCCCTGCTGAAAACCATCAAAACCAATCTGGCATCAGGGTTGCCGTCCATGTTCGGCTTCACGGTATACAGCTCCTATACCCAGGCCAGCGTCGCCAACAAGGGCGCGATCCCCTACCCCACCGCCCGGGAAAAGATCGTCGGCGGACACGCGATTATGGCGGTCGGTTACGATGACAATCTGGTGAGCAAGAACACCAATGCGGGAGCGGTCGCCACCAAGGGCGCGTTGCTGATCCGCAATTCCTGGGGCGCAGGCTGGGGTGACGGCGGTTACGGCTGGCTACCCTATGAGTATGTGCTGAAAGGGCTGGCAACCGACTGGTGGACGCTGATTTCGGCGACTTATGTGGCAACAGACAATTTCGGCTGAGCATTAAAACTCCAATCCAGTTAAAACCCGGGGACATCACCGAGCCAGACATCCGGCGACAACCGGGTCTGGCTTTTTTACGCCCGATAAAAAACAATCCGGTGCAAGTTGCGCCAGATAAAACCGCCTATCAGCACGCAGCCTGCCTCACTCATGCAAAAAGTCCGGCAGGCTGCTAGAATCCACCCTTTGCAACTGACCCATCTTAAGGAATTCGAATATGTCCATGTCCGACCGCGACGGTTTTATCTGGCACGACGGCAAACTTGTGCCCTGGCGCGATGCTACCACCCACGTATTAACCCACACGCTGCACTACGGCATGGGCGTATTTGAGGGCGTGCGCGCCTACAAGGCAGCCGAAGGCACGGCGATTTTCAGACTGCGTGAGCACACCGAACGTCTGTTCAATTCCGCACACATCTTCCAGATGAAAATGCCGTACGACAAGGAAACCGTGATGGAAGCGCATCGCGAAGTGGTGCGTGCCAACAAGCTGGAATCCTGCTACATCCGCCCGATCTGTTTCTACGGCTCCGAGGCAATGGGCATTGCCGCGACGACGCTGTCCACTCATGTGGCGATCGCGGCCTGGCCGTGGGGCGCTTATCTGGGCGACGAAGGCATGCAAAAAGGCATCCGCGTCAAGACCTCCAGTTTCACTCGTCACCACGTCAACGTGAACATGTGCCGCGCCAAATCGGTGACGACTTACGCCAATTCGATTCTGGCGCATCAGGAAGTCGCGAACGACAACTACGATGAAGCGCTGTTGCTGGATGTGGACGGTTACGTGGCTGAAGGCGCAGGCGAAAACATCTTTATCGTCAAGAAGGGCAAGTTGTACACGCCTGACCTGACTTCCTGTCTGGAAGGGATTACACGCGACTCCGTGATCACGCTGGCCAAGGAGATGGGCATCGAAGTGATCGAGAAGCGCATCACCCGCGACGAGATTTACTGCGCCGAAGAAGCGTTCTTCACCGGCACGGCCGCCGAAGTAACGCCGATCCGCGAACTGGATCAGCGCACCATAGGCGCAGGTGTACGCGGCCCGGTCACGACCCTGTTGCAACAGGCCTTCTTCGATTGCGTCGCAGGCAAACATCCGCTGCATACCGACTGGTTGGACTACGTATAAGGAGCAATATCGTGAGCAAAATCACCCACCGTCAAATTGAAGTGACCGCGCATGATCTGCCGCTGACTTGCCCGATGCCCAGCGCCAGTCTGTGGAACGCGCACCCGAAAGTCTCACTGGCCCTGAATGCTGACGGCGAAGCGCATTGCCCGTATTGCGGGACCCTCTACAAGTTCAAAGGTGAACGACCCAAGGGACATCACTAGACCGGTTGCCGGTTTGGTGTTGAATCAGCATGCATAAAATACTGGTCATCGGCCCCAGCTGGGTAGGCGATTGCATGCTGATGCAGCCGATGCTGATGCGTCTGAAGCAGCGCCACCCCGGCTGCCTGATCGACGTGTTAGCACCTTCATGGACGGCAGGACTGCTGCACGCCTTGCCGGAAGTGAATCAGGTCATCGTCAATCCCTTCCCGCACGGCGCGTTAAATATTAAAGGGCGTTATCGACTGGGTGTTGAGCTGCGTGCGGCGCAATACGATCAGGCCATCGTGCTGCCCAATTCGCTTAAATCGGCCCTTGTGCCGTTCTTTGCACGCATCCCGCTGCGCACCGGCTTTATCGGCGAGATGCGTTACGGGTGGCTTAACGATGCGCGCAAACTGGATAAACGTGTTCTGCCGCTGATGGTGGAGCGCTTCGCCCAGCTTGCTGAAGCGCGTGACGGCAGTATTCCGCGCCCGCTGGCCAACCCCAAGCTGAGCGTTTCAACAGGCCAGCGCGATGCCACGCTGCAAAAACTCGGCCTTTCACTGGATCAACCTGTCGCTGTGTTCTGTCCGGGCGCCGAATACGGCCCTGCCAAACGCTGGCCGGTCGCCTATTTCGCCGAAACCGCACAACGACTGCATGCAGCAGGTTACGCGGTCTGGCTGATCGGTTCGAACAAAGACCGTGAAGTGGCGGAAAATATCGTCGCGCTTGGTAATCCGACGGCTCGCAACCTGTGCGGCAGCACCGACCTGAATGACGCGATTGCGCTGTTGTCCGTCGCCCGGCTGGTGATCAGCAACGACTCCGGCCTGATGCACCTGGCTGCCGCGCTGGATCGACCGATGTTGGCGCTGTTCGGCTCCAGCAGCCCGCAATTCACCCCGCCGCTGTCCGCAGCGGCTACCGTCGTCAAACTCGACATTGCCTGCAGCCCCTGCTTCAAGCGCGAGTGCCCGCTGGGACATTTCAACTGCATGAACCACCTCACGCCCGATCGGGTCTGGGAAAGAATTGAGCAAGTCATCCGCTAGCGTTACGCAGAACATGATTCCACCCAAACAAATCTTCAAGGCTTACGACATACGCGGCATTGTGGGCAAAACGCTGACAGCCGAAGTCGTCGAAGCCATCGGTCATGCCATCGGCTCGGAAGCGGTGGCGCGCGGCCAGAAAACCATTGCAATAGGCCGCGATGGCCGCTTGTCCGGCCCGGAGCTGATTGCGGCGCTGGCGCGCGGCATACAAAAAAGCGGCGTTGATATGATCGACATCGGTTGTGTCGCGACGCCGATGGCCTATTTCGCCGCGCATCATCTGAATACAAACAGCTGCGTCGTGCTCACCGGCAGCCACAATCCGCCGGATTACAACGGCATAAAAATCGTGCTGGATGGCGAAACGCTGTACGGGGATGCGATACAGGCGCTGCGCACCCGCATCGAACAGAACGACCTTAGCCACGGCACAGGCAGCTACTCGCAACAGGACATCAGCCGCGCCTACATCGCACGCATCGTCTCGGATGTAAAACTTGCGCGCCCGATGAAAATCACCGTCGATTGCGGCAACGGCGTGGCAGGCGCCTATGTATCTGATTTATATAAACAACTTGGCTGCACCGTAGAAGAACTGTATTGCGAGGTGGACGGCAATTTCCCCAACCATCATCCCGATCCATCCGACCCTAAAAACCTGCAGGATTTGATTGCAGCAGTCAGAAATAACGGCAGCGAACTGGGACTGGCCTTCGACGGCGATGGCGACCGTCTGGGCGTGGTCACCAAAGACGGCCAGATCATCTATTCCGATCGCCAGTTGATGCTGTTAGCCAAAGACATGCTGAGCCGCAATCCGGGCGCCTCGGTTATCTTCGACATCAAGTCCACCCGAAATTTGTTTAGCTGGGTACGACAGCACGGCGGCGTGCCTGTCATCTGGAAGACCGGCCACTCGCTGATCAAAGCCAAGATGCGTGAGACCGGCGCATTGCTGGCGGGTGAAATGACTGGTCACCTGTTTTTTGTGGAACGCTGGTACGGCTTCGACGACGGACTGTATGGCGGCGCGCGCCTGCTGGAAATTTTAAGCCAGGTTACCGACCCGTCCGCCGTGCTCAACGCGCTGCCGGATGCGATCTGCACACCGGAGCTGCACATCCAAACGAATGAGGGCGAGAACCACGCGCTGCTGGCGCAGCTGCGGGATACCGCAGTTTTTACCGATGCAATTGATATCATCACGATTGACGGGCTGCGCGTGGAATATGCCGACGGATTTGGCCTTGCGCGCGCATCCAATACCACGCCTGCAATCGTGCTGCGCTTCGAAGCAGAAACCGAAGTCGCGTTGAAACGCATACAGAATGACTTCCGCAATATCTTCAATCAATCCGCTCCGCAGCTGGCTTTGCCGTTCTGATCCGCATCTGGTTTTGCTATTCTGACCCGCATCTGGTTTTGCTATTCTGACAGAGATACCCGACATGAGCGATTGCTGTTCTTCACCCGATTGCCATCCGAACAAACGCCGTTGCCCCGTCAACGGACTTGAGTGCGCCGAAGTATCGCACCGGACGATTGCACATCACATCAAACATGCATGGCAGTGGGACGACAAAGGGCAGCGTTACTTTTCCTGCGATGATCCTGACTGCGATGTCGTCTACTTTGGGGAGGATAACTCCGTTATCCTCAAGTCACAACTTCGAACCCGTGCGGGCGTCAAGAACGCCTCCGAAGATGCGCTGCTGTGCTATTGCTTCGGCGTCAGCCGTGCCGATGCGCTGAACAATCCCGACATCAGAGATTTTGTGGTGACAGAAACCCGACTCGGGCGCTGTTCGTGCGAGACCAGCAATCCATCAGGACGTTGTTGCTTGAAGAATTTCCCGCGCAGCAATACTGAATGAGCAATGGCGCCTGATGTCTCTCGGGAACCTTTAAGGATGCTCGACCAGCCGCGCCGTTATTCTGCGTGCGACAGGCGCAAACAAGTAGATCACCGGCACTGCGACCGGATAGGCGATTAAAAATGAATGCAGCCAGTGCCTGACAAAATCGCCTGGCATGCCGATATTCGCCAGCGTAATCACACAGGTCATCAGGAACACCATGATCGCGGCCATCACCATGGAGAAAATCAGATGAAATGAATTTTTCGGTAGTTTTTGTATCATTATGATTTTTAAGTAAATTATATCAATACGGCTCAATAAAATGTGAATTTGTCTTTTGTTTCGGTTCGCTCATCATTGCTTCAATGTGAAAATAGCTGCCACCAACGACGGCGGTTGTTGGGCGTTGGCGCCTGGTTTTCAATCAGCGCGGGCGGCGCGATGCTGAGTATCCAGCGTGCCGGAGCGGGAGTTTCGTTGCAACTACACGAAGAACCGAGGCTATTGGGATCATAGACTTTGATCAACGTGGGTGTTTCCACATTATCGGCAAAAACAATACCGCAATAGTTGTATTCGTGATCATGCCGCAATAACGTATTCAGTGCGTCAATGTGCACAGCGAGTTCATCACCACTCAATGGCATCGACGGCAGCAACTCTCCTATCTGATAGAAAAACCACTGACCGGCTTTCACCTTGTCCCACAGTGCATCAAGCCCTTCCCACTTCAGAATACCGCTGAAGGATCCACTGAGTCGTGCACGAAAGGCTGCTGAGGCGGCGCTATTCATGCTGCGTCAACCGCTTTAAGCATCAAAAAGCGCCCGTAAAGACTACTCATGGTTTCTCCAATTCCAGATAAACGTTACTGGCGTTGAGCCGGTGCAGACTATCGAAGTTTCGCAGGGAACGGTAAGCGTCATCGTTCAAGGAATTGATGGCGATTTGCAACTCGACCCAGTCTTTTACCGACTCGACCATATGGCCGTGCAGCAGTTGCAGGTAATCTCGGCTGTCGTGTTGCGCCAATGAAAGATCGCAGACCTTGCCGTGCCCGGGCACGATCAATTTTGGTTCCAGTTTTTCCATCGCAGCGAAAGAATCCAACCAGTTTTGTGTGTTGCTGAACGGAAAAATACCCAAAATGCGATCCACAAAAACCAGGTCGCCTGAAAATAGCACGCGCTGTGTTGGCAGCCAGACTACACTGTCTCCCGGTGTATGGCCACCATGAAAATACAGTAGCTGTATTTCCTGAACGCCCAGATGCAGCGTTTCAGACTGATCGAAGAAACGGTCAGGGTAGACTGGCAGCGTCCCTGCCACTTTCTTGCCCAAAATTTTGCGCAGACTGTCCAGCTGCATCCCGCCCCGTACCTGCATGTCAGCCAAGACGGGTCTGGCTGCGATGATCTCCGCGCCGATGGACTTGAAATAGCCGTTGCCCAGCCAGCGGTGGTCTTGTCCGCCGGTGTTGACCACGATTTTTACCGGCTGACGGGTCACCGTCTGGATGGCGCGATGAATGGCTTTCGCGACTTGCCAGGTAGAACCGCTATCGATCACCACTACGCCGAAGCTGGTGACGATAAAACCTGAGTTGGCGTTCATACCCTCGTTCTCAAACGTGCGCATCCCGGTGTCGCCGATGAGAGCGTAAACATTTTTAGCTACCGGAACAGGTGTAAACATTACTGCCCCCGAGGCCGTAAATGAAGCCAGAACAAATGACAACCACAAGCAAATCCACAACCGAAATTTCATTATTTTTCCCTTTAATATACGGACTACGCCCATACCACGATTTTTAGCAGGCGCGGTATCCGCCATAAACGCCGAACATCAATACGGCAATGCGTCACCCCGGCAACCCCGTCAGCAGTACCCACAAGGCCAGCACTCCGCCAAATACCCAGCCTGTATCCAATGCAAACCAGTGCACCGCCACGAAGGCCGCAGCGGCGAAGACCAGCATCACGGGGCTATCCAGGGTCGCGCCACCCAATTGCACCAAGGTTGCGGCAAGCAGGCCGACAAAGGCGGCGAGCACACCGGCCAGCGCACCGCGTACTCGCTTCATATGCTTGATTCGACTGAAAATTTCAGTGAACAGCAGCGTCATCGCAATGGAAGGTGAAAAAATAGCAAAGGTTGCCAGCGCGGCGCCCAATACGCCGCCAAGCTTGTAGCCGATGAAGGCTGCGGTAATGAGAACCGGGCCGGGCGTGATCTGCCCTAGCGCCAGGCCGTCCAGGAATTCGCGCTGACTGACCCAGCCGTGGGCTTGTACCACCTCAGCCTGCATCACGGAAATGATGGACATGCCGCTGCCGAAGGCAACCGAACCGATCTTGAACAACGACAGCACAAGCTGACCGAGATTTGCGCCGAACATGCCGGCCACGACAGCGCTTGCGACGACGGCCAAGGCCAGCACTGCGACCGATGCCAAACGCCGGGTTGAGATTGCAGTCGTGCACGCTGCAGGTGCTGCGCCTGTTCCGGGCGTAATGGCGAAAGCACCGAGGACGAGCGCAGCCAGAGGAACGAGGATCGCACTGATTTTTAACCACAGGGCAATGAAGGCCGCCAGTGCGATAAAAACTTCGACGCGTCCTTTGAGCGCCTGCTGCCCGAGATTCAAGGTTACGTTCGCAATCACGCCGATCACCAGCGCCTCCAAGCCGAGAAACAGTTTGTGCACCCCGGGCAAATCACCCACGGCAAAATAGACGGCTGAGAGCAACACAACCAGGACAAATGCGGGCAGTACGAAACCCAGTGTTGCCAACAGCGCCCCCGGCACGGCACGCAGCCGGTAGCCCACATAGGCGGCAAAATCCACCATGATCGGGCCGGGGTAGAGTTGCACCATTGCCAGCCCCTCATCAGCCTCCTCTTCCGTGAGCCAGCTACGCTCGATTACCAACCCGCGCAGCTTCTGCAGGATCGCCATGCCGTAGGCCGTCAGTCCGATCTGAAAAAATGCCAAAAATATCGTGCGCAGTGGAACAGACGCCGGTGTGCTATTTCTGCTCATTCCATCGCCCGCTCGCTGTCGAACGAGCGATGGATAGCTGAACTTATTGACGGTAAGTTGCGTGGCACGTTACGCAATATTCCATCGTTTTGTTCAATGCACGTAATGACGTTTTGACATCCTTGGTGTGCAATGCGTCGCCGAGATCGTCGCCGCTCTTGTGGAAAGCGAATCCCAGGTTCTTGAAGTTTTCGTTGTCGAACATGCTGCACATGGATTGCATTTCCGGGGTTAAGCCAAGCTTGATATGTGCAATTTTTGAAGCATCCTCAAACTTGTTTTCTGCCATTAAACCGACAATCGACTTGATCGCCTCTACATGTTCACGCATGTTCGACAACTGATGCTGTTTCATTTCGGGAGTAAGTCCCAGAGAAATTCTGGTGTCCGCCACACTCATCTCGTGCTGATGATTTCCATGGTGCATCATTTCATCGGCAGCGAATGCTGCATTTAAGCCGGCAAATCCGATCAGTGCCGAAACGGTTATCAAGACTCTCTTCATATTTAAACGTTCCTGTCATGAACTCAGCTAACGCTGGCCCTGTTATGTTTAGACAGAATTTCATAAATTCTGCCGGTTATGCCCGAACGATGTACGACAGATCAGAAAGATCATTCTAAACCGGCATTTCCGAATAAAATATGATCGTAATCATACTGACGAGTCAGGTTGCTGTTGCAACAGGATCAGCGTCGATCCTTGCCGTTGAAGCACGCCTTCTTGTTCCATCTTAGCCAGGGTGCGATACAGCGCTTCGTGGCTTGCACCCAGCTCGGTTGCCCAGCGGTTAATGGGTTGATCCAGTTCCAGGCGTCCGGCATTACCACGATCCACCAGATAGTGGATGACACGCATGCGCAAACCTTTCAAACTCAGTCGTTCCTGGGTTGCTCGTTGCCGCCGGAGGTTTCTGGACAGTGTGGCAACCCATCCCATGGCAAAATCGGGGTCGTTGGTCAAGCAATGGCGCAGCGTCTCGGAAGGAAATTGCAGGCAACGCCCGGAACGGGTGCAGATTGCATCGCAATGGTATTGGGCGCTGAACAGACTGGCTTCGGCGAAGAAATCACCCTCACGGGCGCGGTGCAGGACAATTTCGACACCCTCCGGTGAAAATCGCGTCAGGCACACCTCTCCATCCAGCACGTGATACACGGCATCCGCTTTGTCACCAAAACGAAAGATACGCTGCCCCTTGCTCATATCCACGGGACGCGCTGCCAGTCGAAGCTTGTCCGGGAATTTTTTTATCCAATCTTCCATCAATACAGCCCGGTAGATTTATAACCAGCCCGCAATCTTGTCGCGGCCCGGCACCCCACCCGCATGGACGACTTTGCCGTCCACCACCACGCCGGGTGTAGATATCACGCCGTAGCTCATAATATCTTGAATTTCCTCAATTTTCTCCAGGTTGATTCCAATGCCTTTTTCGTCAGCAACTGACTGGATCAGCTTCATCGTAGTCTTGCAGTTGGCACAACCTGTGCCGAGGACTTTGATATTTTTCATGCTGATTTCTCCTTATCAGCAGCAGGATTTACCGTCTTTGGAAGGCGTGCAGCCTTTGCCGATACCCAAAAACTTCAATACGTTCACCAACGGACAAAAACCCGTGAAACCCATTTGAAACACGTTGAAGCCGACGAACAGGGTCAGCCACAGCCAGCTTGCATGCGACAGATCAACCTGCCCCATCCAGTGCGCCATCCCAAGACTGAACATGACCATAAAACCTGCAAAAACACTCACGATACGATTCACTTCCATTTTGTTTCTCCTCATACTTACAACGCACTACCGAATTCCGGGCAGCACAAACGGATTTTCAACTCAACTTCTTCAACTCTGTTCCGGTCTCTGTGCGACTTATACCACCGCATTGAACACATAACCCACCAGCATGATGCCGACCGACACAATGCCGATGAAGGTCGCAATCAGTCTGGGCTTAAGCACCTTGCGCAGGATCACCATCTCCGGCAACGACAGCGCGATCACACTCATCATAAAGGCCAGCACCGTGCCGAGAGATGCGCCCTTGGCGAGCAGCGCTTCGACGATGGGGATGATGCCTGCGGCGTTGCTGTATAACGGCACACCGATTAACACCGAGACCGGTACTGACCACCAGGCTTCTTTTCCCATCAATCCGGCCATATAATTTACCGGCACGTAACCATGAATGCCGGCGCCGATGGCGATGCCCGCCAGTACATAGGGCCACACTTTTCCGACGATCTCGCGCACACTGGCGAATCCTGCCTGGATACGATCAGGCAATGTCAGTTCATCTGCACCGACGGTTGCCTGCACGTGGGCCATATTGCGCACCCAGTCTTCCAGATGCGCTTCCATCTTCAAGCGCCCGATGATGTAACCGGAGACTATGGCGATCGTCAGCCCCAAGACCAGATACAGCGCAGCGATTTTCCAGCCGAACAGCGCGAACAGCAAGGTCAGCGCAATCTCATTCACCATCGGGGCGGAGATCAGAAACGAGAACGTCACGCCCAGCGGTACGCCCGCCTGCACAAAGCCGATGAACAACGGTACAGCAGAGCAAGAACAGAACGGGGTAACGATACCGAGCAGGGCCGCCATGATATTGCCGACACCCTCGTGCCTCCCGGCAAGCAATGCGCGGGTGCGTTCCGCTGTGAAGTACGAATTCACCATACCCATCACCATCACCACACCGGTAAGCAGCAACAGCACCTTGGGCGTGTCGTACAGGAAAAATTGCAGTGCGTCATAGGCATGGCCACCCGGTTCAAGCGGCAGCGCACTCACCAAAAAATGCGAGAGCGGCTCCAGCGTTTGATAGAGGCCGAACCAAAGCATAGCCGCAATAAAAATAAATGTATATGCTTGATTTTTAATAGAATAGTTCATTCTGCCTCCTTGGTGGCGCGAACAGGACGGCCTGTGAAACAAGCCAGCCTTTCCTGAGATTGATTCAATTCGTCATCAGGCACACCACCTTGTACCAGTGCCTTAACGATGAGTTGCGCCCATGCCGGCAAGATGGCCAGGCTATAAAATATCCAGGTTCCTTCGCGTCGCGTGTTCACCCAGCCGGCATCGCGTAGCACGGCAAGATGGCGTGAAATTTTGGGCTGGATGTCGTCCAGCGCTGCAACCAGTTCGCACACGCACAGTTCACCTTCAGTGGTGAGCAAAGCCAGAAGATGGCGGCGGGAAGCGTCGGATAAAACATCAAATAAAGGATTCATGGACGCCATAATATAAGACAATCCATATATATGCAATATGTTATATATAATCAAAATAGAATACCGGACATCTACCCTGAGGGTAATTCGATCAAGCTTGACAGGGTTGATGATATGCATTTAGGATAGTGACTAATTACTTTCCTGTTCGGTTCTCAGACATGCTTATATCGAAACTCAGATTGAAGATGATGCTGCTGGCAGTCCTTTTGATTAGCGGATTTGCATGGGTGGTTCTGACCCGGGGGCCGTTAGCGCCGGTCAAGGTCACCGTCGAGAAAATTCAAACAGGAACGCTGGCTGCCGAGGTGTTCGGCATTGGCCTTGTCGAGGCCAGACACAACTACACTGTCTCTCCCGTGATGACCGGCAGAATCAGCAAACTCGCAGTTGATCAGGGCGATCAGGTACAAGCAGGTCAGGTCGTGGCCGAGCTGGATCCGATTGATCTTAATGAAAAACTGACGAGCAGTCGATTGATGGCAGAACGCGCTGCCAATTCGATCAAGGTGGCCGAAGCTCAGTTGATACAGGCGCAAAGTCAGGGCAAGACCATTTCTGCTTCATATAAAAGATACAGCGAATTGCAAGCGCAAGGTTTCGTCAGTCGTGAGCTTCTGGATGCCCGGCTGAACGAAAAAACAGCCGCATTAGCAGCCCTCGACGCAGCGACAGCATCCTTAGCCGCCGCTAAACGCGATCAATCCAGAGCGCAATCCGATGCGTCAGGCATCAACAAACTGCGCGAGCAAACCCGCCTGATCAGCCCCGTGAGCGGAATAGTCACGGCAAGGCTGGTCGAACAAGGCGCCATCGTTGTACCGGGACAAGCGGTGATTCAGATGGTCGCAACGAACGATATCTGGATCAAGACCCGCATTGACCAAAAGCAGGCCGGGATGATCAAAGCAGGACAAAAGACGGCTATCGTGCTGCGCTCGCATCCGCAAACCAGTGTATCTGGCATGGTTGAACGAGTCGATTTAATCAGCGATGCGGTCACCGAAGAGCGCATCGTGAATGTAGCTGCGCCGGATCTCCATGCCAGCATCGGCGAATACGCTGAAGTCACCATCAAGTTGCCCGTTCTGGAAAAGACACGTTCGATTGCCACTGCTGCGGTCAAACGAATCAATCAACAAGACGGCGTCTGGGT
>JAPLQK010000021.1 GCA_026399735.1 Pseudomonadota bacterium | reverse complement strand
GCATCGCTGAAATATCGGTTGATATATTCTGATTTGGTGGAGGCCAGCACCTCCCCCTGAGGGGAGAGCACCACGACAAATTTGATATCGGTGACATCCGATGCGCCTTCCACCACTTCCTGCAAACCGACCAGATCGTTTGCCAGCACCAGGGAAGTGCTGCTCGAAGCCAGCGCCTGCGCCAGTTCCAGCGCGCTCTGCGTACCCTGAGCATACTGAAAATGCCGCTGATATGAATAAAGGAAATATCCCGCTCCGAGTGTGATGGTCAAGGTCACCAGAGAAAATGACCAGGCCAGCTGGCGGCGTATGGACAAGCCCCATTCCCGGCGCAGACGACTCAAAAGGGATCGGATCAGGTTCATTCTATCGGGCGCACCGTTTTTGAAAACATTGTCAGGAATTCCTGTACCGGGCGATAGGTTTCATCGCTTGCCGGTTCAAAATGGGAAATGGGCAGCCTCTTGAGCAGCGCGCGGCCTTGTGCGCTTTGATTCATGCCGAACAGCAGTTGCGCAAACTGGTCGGCCATCGTCCGGGGTATATCGCCGCGCACCACCCAGCCATTGTTAGGCAAGCTACCGGTTTGCCATTTCACCACCAGCTGTCTCGCCATGTCGGGGTGCTCGGCGACGAAGGCGTTCCAGGGCACAGGCCAGGTCGCGCCCGCCGCCACATCGCCGCGCAGCACATTCATGATCGATGATTCCTGCGAACCGACGTACCTGTTCCTGATGTCGCGGTTCACGTCGATGCCGTGGGTGTGCAGATAATATTGCGGCATCATGGTCGCCGCCAGCGCCGTTGCGGCCGGATAGGAAACGGACTTGCCCTTGAGATCGGCCACGTCATGAATGCCGCTGTCACGGCGCACCAGAATGATGCCGCGAAAAACCTCGTCGTCGCCCATCTTGCCGAAGATGCGATAGCCGTGATCGACCGACCTGACCGTCTGATAGGGATTGGGCATCGCAAAAGCAAAATGTCCGGCATAAAGCTTCTTCTCGAATTCTGCGTAATTGCGCGAGGCCTCCAGTTTGAAATGTACCTGAGGCATAGCGCTGTTCATGTAGTCCACGACCGGCCCGTACAATTCCATCAGGCGCTGCGGGTTGTGCAACGGATGAATGCCGACGATATATTCCGCCACCGGCGGCGAAGGTTTAGTCCCCAGTTCCGGCTGATAGGTATTTTGTTCCGGCTTGCCGCAGCCGCCCAGCATCACAATCGCGAACAGGGCCAGGCATTTTATAAATTTTATCATAAAAATCAATATGTTATATTTATTTACCTTCGCGATGAATAACCGTTGCCCGACCTGCGGCATCAGACGAATCCGTTACTGCCAGACTTCCCGCGTTAACCGGCTCAACAGCCCAAGCAAAGCCTCACTCAACTCGTGCAGTTCATCCAGTCTCGCCAGCGCCGCTTCATTTTCCAGTTCACACAGCGATACCGCCAGTTCATGCACTTTGCCATGCAAGATTTCGACGCCCCCGAAGGCCGGCAGCAATGCATAGCGAGCCTGCCCCACTGCGGTTAGCCAGTTGCCGAAGCGGCACTCCTTGACATCCAGCTGTGGTCGCGTTTCCCGCTCGCCCCTGAAAAAAGCCCCGGCGGCCTTGATCCATGCCCGGTGTTCAACAACGGCATTGAGCAGCGGCAAATCCTCCCGGCCGGCGACCGGTAAATTGAGCCACGCCGCCTCAGGCCGCCAGATCGCAGCCCAGTCCGGCATTGCAGCACCCGGCATCGGACGGGCAATCCCGTACCCCTGAGCCAGGTCGCAGCCAAGTTGCAGCAACATCTCGCCGTGGGCCAGCGTTTCGACGCCTTCGGCAATGACCTGCCGGCGGAATGCACCCGACAAACTGATCACGCCCTCCAGTATGGTCAAATCATCGGGATCATCGAGCATGTCCCGCACAAAGCTCTGGTCTATCTTGATCATGGCGACCGGCAGGCGTTTCAGATAGGTCAGCGAGGAATAGCCGGTACCGAAGACATCCAGCGCAAACAACACGCCGATCTGCTGGCAGTCTGCGATGACTTTTGATACGCGCACCAGATCCTGCAGCGCGCTGGTTTCCAGCACTTCCATCTCCAGACATGACGGCTCGATGCCCGGATGCGCGGCCAGAATCTCGCCCAGGCGTTCGACAAAGTTGTTCTGCTGCAACTGGCGCGCACCGACATTGACGCTGACCGGAATGCACAGTCCGGCATCATGCCAGACTTCCAACTGAGTCAGCGCGGTATTGATTACCCACTCGCCGATTTCAACGGCCAGCGGATGATCCTCGATCACCGGCAAAAACACTGCCGGCGGCAACAGACCTTTTTCCGGGTGTTGCCAGCGTATCAGCGCTTCGGCGCCAATAACCTGTCCGGTGCGCATGTTCACCTTGGGCTGGTAATACAGTACGAATTCTTCTGCTGCCAGCGCGCGGCTGATCTCATCCAGACTCTCGTGATGGCTGCGTATGCTGCTGTCCTGCACGGCATCAAACACATGATAACGATTCTTGCCGGCCAGTTTGGCCTGATACATGGCCTGATCGGACTGGCGCAGCAGCTGATCCGCATCCACGTCGTCAGACTGATGATAGAAAGTGACGCCGAGGCTGGCAGAGACCTGAAGCACCAGACTGCCGATATGCAGCGGTTCGGCAGCCGCTTCAAGCAGGCGGGTGATCAGCGTTACGCTGGACTCGATGTCGGGCAGATCAAGCAGTACTGCCACGAACTCATCCCCGCCCAGGCGGGCCAGGGTGTCGCCTTCGCGCAGCGCCTGTTTCATTCGGGCGGCCACGGTCATCAGCAACTGGTCGCCGGCATCATGCCCGTGACGGTCATTGATGGTCTTGAATCCGTCCAGATCGAGATAAGCGACCGCCAGTTGTTGTCCGCGCCGTGCCGTCTGCGCCATACCCTGATGCAGCCGGTCCGCCAGCAGCACGCGGTTGGGCAGGCCTGTCAGCGCATCGTAATGGGCGATATGTTCCAGCTCCTTCTCATGCTCCTTGAATGCAGTGATGTCGGAAAACAGCGCCACGTACTGAATAATATTACTCCGGGCATCGCGCACGGCACTGATCGTCTGCATTTCGGCATACACCTCACCGTTTTTGCGCCGGTTCCAGATTTCACCGTACCAGTGACCTTTTTCGATCAGATCGCGCCACATGGCAGCGTAATATTCTTTTTCGTGGTGGTCGGATTTGAGCAGACGCGGATTTTGACCCAGCACCTCTTCACGGCTGTAGCCGGTGATACTGCTGAAGGCATCGTTGACATCGATGATCGTGCCGAAGGCATCGGTGATCATGATGCCTTCGCGTGCATAAGTGAATACACTGGCTGCAAGTTGCAGCGCCTGTTCGGCCAATTTCCGGTCGGTGATATCGCGAAGGAACGCGAAAAACTGCCCGCCGTCGATTCTGCGGTAAGTCACACTCACCTCGACATACCAGATCGAGCCGTCGCGGCGGCGATGCCGGGTCTCGAACAGGTCGCGCCCGCGTTCAACTATGCGCCGAATGCGCGCGGCTGTCTCTGCATCGTGTTCCTCCACCTCAAAATCGGAAACGCGCATTGCCAGCAACTCGTCTCGCGTATAACCCGACAGCAGGCAATAAGCGGGATTGACATCGAGCAAGGCGCCCTGATCATCCAAACGCCAGAAACCATCCAGCGTGGTTTCCAGAATGCTGTGCAGTGCATCGAAGCTTTCCTTCAGTTCGTCCGTGCGCACTGCAACACGCGTCTCCAGATGGTGGCGCAGACGGTTCAGTTCCAGATGGGTGCGCACGCGGGCCAACAGCTCGTCACGCTGATACGGCTTGGTGACATAGTCGACGGCACCCACCTCGAATCCTTGCAACTTGTCGCCCATTTCCGAGGCGGCACTAAGGAATATCACCGGAATATCGCGCGTGGCCGGGTCGGCCTTGAGGTGACGGCAAACTTCATACCCGTCCATGCCGGGCATGCGAATATCGAGCAATACCAGTTCGGGCGGATTGGATTTAGCCGCGCGCAGCGCCAGCTCGCCGCTGATTGCCGCACGTACCTGATAGCCCTCAGACCTCAGCAGATCCGCCAGCAGTTTAAGTGAAGCCGACGTATCATCAACCGCGAGTATTGTCATGCCACATGATCCGATTGAGTCGTCTGCAAGGCATTGAGGATGGCCGGATAGTCGAAGTTTCCCGCCAGATGAGACAGCGTCTTGCCAAGGTCGCTATTATAGGCGGTAACCTGATGAATAACCGCGCCGATACGTTCATCTTCCAGGCTTTCCAGCGCCGCGCGTAGTTCGCATTGCAATTCCGCCGGCAAAACCGCCAGCATTTCCGCCGTCAAAGGAACCGCCTCATCCTCCTGTGCGTCTGCGTTTGAATACAGATACTGCAAGCCCAGATGTTTGCTCAAAACTTCATATATTTCATTGAATCGATAAGGCTTGCGCACGAAGTCATCCATGCCGGCTTCCAGCATTTCATCGCGCTGTTCCATGAAGGCCGAGGCGGTGACCGCAACGATTTTCACCTCTGCTCCCCCGGGCAGCTGGCGGATGCGTTGCGTCGCCTCGATGCCATCCATCACCGGCATACGTCTGTCCATCCAGATCAGATCAGGATGCCAGTTTTTGAACAACTCAATGGCCTGTCCACCGTCTGCTGCGACTTTAACCTGCAAACCGATGCGCTCCATCAACTGCCTGAGCAGCAGCTGATTCTCCAGTTGATCTTCAACGATCAGGATACGGTATTCGGGTTGACCGGGCAGCAGCCCGGTAATCTCACCTTTAACGATACTATCAGGCTTGAGCACTGCCGCTGCCGGGATCATTTGCACCGGCAATTCCACCCGAAACAGCGAACCCTTGCCGGGCGTGCTTTCCAGGCTGACAGACCCGCCCATCAGTTGCACGAACTGCCGGGTGATCGTCAATCCCAGACCTGTGCCCTTTTGCGCGGCGACTTCCCCCACCTGAACAAACGGCTCGAATATTTTTTCGCTGTCCTCAGGCCTGATGCCGGGTCCGCTATCCTCGATTTCGATCAGCAATCGCATGGCTTGCGGCTTCAGACCGAAGCGCACGGTCACGCCGCCCTGATGCGTGAACTTCACCGCATTGCCGAGCAGGTTAATTAATATTTGGCGCAGGCGCGCCTCATCCCCCATGATATAGCGCGGAAATTCGGAGGACTGATCAACCAGCAGCTGCAGCCCCTTTTCATGCGCCCTCACCTGCATCATGTCGGTCACATCGCGCACCAGCATACCCAGATCAAGCGGTACGTTCTCCAGTTGCACACGGCCGGATTCAATCTTGGCCATTTCCAGTACATCGTTGATCAGGGTCAGCAGGTATTCGCCGCTGCGGTTGATGATGTCGAGGTTTTCGCGCTGTTCCTGTGACAATGATGCCGCTTTGCGCATCAAGTTGGAAAAACCGAGAATCGCATTCAGCGGTGTGCGTAACTCATGACTCATATTGGCCAGGAACACGCTCTTGGCGCGGTTTGCGGTTTCGGCCGCATTGCGTGCCAGCACCAGATCGGTGGTGCGCAACTGCACTTCCTCTTCAAGATGATCCTTGTATTTCCTCAACTCCGCTTCGACCCGCTTGAGGTCGGTGATGTCGAAATTGGTTCCGATCATGCGTATGGGATTACCCGCTGCATCTCGATAAGTCTTGGAGTATGCCTTGATGTTGCGGATGCTGCCATCGGGACGAATAATGCGAAATTCGGGCGCATATTCCCGTTCGCCACGCAGTGCAGCCTGAATCTCTGTATTGCAAAATTGACGGTCATCGGGATGCAGCGTACTGAGCCATGCATCGTAGGCACCGCCAAATTCCTCCTGACCGATCCCGTACAACGCGTACATGCTTACGTCCCAGGCCAGCACGTTTGCTGCAATATCCCAATCCCAGATACCTATCCCACCCGCACTGGTAGCAAGCTTCAGGCGCTCTTCATTGACACGCAGCGCCTCCTCGATCAGTTTGCGTTCGTCAATTTCGGCTGCCAGTTGCTCATTAGTCTGGCGCTGACTGGCTTCGCGGCTGGCCACCGCATCCGACATGCTCTTGAAACCGGAGACGATAGGAAAAAATTCCGCATAGGTTTGACCGGGATCGATCTGCGGGTATTTTCCATCGACGATTTCCCGGGTCACACTGGCAAGCGTATCGATCGGTTTCTTTAACAGTCTCGCCAGCATCCAGCGCATCGCGCCGAGCAGGCTTACGATCAACAGCAGTGCGGTGGAAACCCCGGTATACATCAGCCAGCGGTTTTTATCTTCATAGGCATGTAACGACAAACCGATCTGGACGCTGCCTATGCGTTGACCATTATGTTCAATGACAAACTCCCGCCTGATCTGGTGTCCATTCGGATTTTCACGGTGATAGACGACACGCTGCTGGTCATCAAAAATTGCAAGCGATGCGATTTCAGAGTTCGATGCAAAGGCGTCGGCGACCTTGGCGATCAGTTCGTCATCCAGGTTCCAGAGCGGCCATTCGAGCGACTCACGCAGGTTAGCGGTATAGCCCGAGACTCTGTTGTCAAGAAGCGTGGCTGATTCGCGTGAGGAATAGAAATAATTGAGCAGGCTGACGGCAACAGACACGACCGATACCAGCACGACCAGTGCGATCGTGATTTCACGATAAAGTGATTTAGGCTTCCCGGTGGCAGGCTTCATATCGCGCCCCAAGTGTTCGTGTAATACTGTATGAATTTATTCAACTGCGCCTGCCTGTCGGCGGTGACATTGTTTTTGCCGTAAAAGTTTTCCAATATGGCCTGATATTGCTGGCTGTGCAGTGTCTTGTCCAATACCTGACGGTAACGCCGGGCAATGCCCCTGCCCTCCGGATCATCAAGGTCTATCATAATGGCAATAGGGCGATCCAGCCCCGGTATGAGGACGGGAACAAAATTATCCTTCTCCTGCGGAAAAAGCTTTTGTATCGTGTAACTCCCGGCGCCCGCTACCGTGATACAGAGATCGATTCTCCCCTTCTTTAACTTCCTTAGCAATGACTCGACCGAGTCGCTCTCTTCAACATTGACGCCGTTGGCAAGATAACTCGCCTTATCCTCTATCGTTCCACGCAATACGCCCAGCGTATATCCCTTCATGTCTCTGATACTGTGAAATTCGATCACGTCGTGATGCGGTTTATAAAAGAAAAAAGCCGAACGGAAGATCCCGACAGGGAAAACGGCGCGATGTTTCTGATTGATCAACATATCAGGATCGCCAACGATATAGGGCGCCGTGCTTTGCCGGTATCGCTTGACCGGCAAATATTCAAGCGTATACGAGACACCTGCATTTTCAGACATCAAGTGCAACACGGTGCCGCCGAAGCCGTTATCCGGCAGCTGGGAAGACCAGTAAGGCGGCGTATCGGTAGACTGAAAAACAAGCGGTTCAGCACAAACAGACACCATGCACAACGCGACCACACTGATCGTTGTATTGACGACCAAAACGGCAATGTTCATTTCCAGCCCGGATTCAGACGTTTGATACGTTTGACATAATCGGCGGGAAGTTTTCCACGGGATTTCTCTATAATTTCCAGATACTTACCGCTTTTAATAATTTTCTGCATGCCGGCAACAAAGGCTTTATGCAAACCGGTACCGTGCGCGAAGATCAGCACGACATCGCCCGCAGCCCCCAGATAGAAAGTCACCACGTTATACTGTTTCTTATCCTTCACCGCCAAATCCTGAGGGCTGCCGATCAGTGCCACTGCGTCGTTGTTAAACAGCGCATAAGTCGCCAGCTGTTTCGAGGGCAGCACATCCACAACAGGCGTCTTACCGGCCGCCTTGAATGCCTCGGTCACAATTTGTACGGCCAGCGCGCTATCGGATTGGGCTTCCGGCATCGCTGACTGGTAGGCGACGATATCGGCTTTTCGCTCCTCGCCAAACAGTTGCGCCGTGATGCGCGGCGCCGTGGCCTGCGCGCCGAATGTACAGGCCAGCAAAAACAGTGCCGACAGCCGGACTATGGTGCGATTATTATAATTTTTCATTATTTTCTCCGATCAATCTGCAATGCTGGATGCAGACATCACCAGCAACTTGTCCCACAGATCAAAATGATAATTGAAGGGATGGGTCTGCGACAGAAAAATGGTGATCTTTTCTTCTCCGGGATCGACGCTGAAGCGTGTGGAATAAAGGCCCGCCCATTCGAATGTCCCGACATCGCCTGCATCCACATTGTGTTCGCGGTCTGCCTGAACGCCTAAGCCCAGTCCGAACTTCCAGCCCTCGTCATGCAGCGTGGTTTCAAAGAGTTTGCCGATCTGATTGGAGGTCATCAGTTCGACCGTCTTGCGGCTGACCAGACGCACACCATCCAGCTCGCCCTTGTTCAGCAGCATCTGGGCGAAACGAAAATAGTCGTAGGGGGTCGTGACCATACCGACGCCGCCTGACAGAAAGGTCTTCGGCCCACCAGTCTGGAAGGTCGGGGAATATTTATACATACCTTCACTGTGCGGGCCGGGTGTAACCTTTTCCAGCTTGCCGTGCCAGTCGCTCTTCCATACCGCAGAGAGCCTGTCCTGCTTATTTTCCGGCACGAAAAAATAGCTGTCGTTCATCTTCAGCGGCCCGAATATATGCGCAGCTATGTAGTCGTCGAGCTTCTGGCCTGAAACCACTTCGACCAGATAGCCCTGCACGTCCGCCGCCATGCCGTAGATAAACGCCTCTCCGGGCTGGCTGGCAATCGGCAGGCGAGCCAGCCGCCTGACCATATCGCCTATCGTGCCGTCCGTCTCATACATCCCGCTGCTAATGCCGGCCTCTTCATACAGAACATGCATCTGGTGCAGCAAACGATCCTTCGGATACCACTCGGACGCAAACGGATAAGGCATGCCTGCGGTGTGGGTGAGCAGGTCGTGGATAGTGATGTCCCGTTTGGCAGGAACCAGCCTGAACGGCGGGTTGGAACCCTCCGGCAGCATTTCCAGCACCTTTGGATGGGAAAATTCGGGAATATATTTCGCGACCGGGTCTGACAGCAGCAACCGGCCCTCCTCGTACAACTGAAGAATCGCCAGCGTAACCACCGGCTTGGTCATCGAGCAGATACGGAACATCGTGTCCCTCTGCATCGGCTTATCCGTGTCGGCCTGACCGAATGTTTCGAAGTAGGCGATCTTTCCGTGACGGGCAATCAGCACCACTGAACCTGCCATCTTTTTCTGATCGATGACGTTTTGCATCATGTTGCTGATTTTATCGAGACGTGGCGTCGATAAGCCAACCTCTTCCGGCCTGACTGTTTTAATGTCCTCTGCCCAAACCGCATTTGCCAGCAAGGCCAGCAGCAATACGATTATTTTCATGATTACGCCCCCCACAGATTAAACCCGCGCCGGTAAAAAACCGGATCCGAGCCATGTTATGCCCTTTTACGCTGGATGAACAGCCTGTCTTATCATCGAAAAAAACCGGTTTGACGCAGGATAATTTGGCTCTTCCCTCAAGTTTTGCTAGAGTCGCACCCTAGCCATCAAACCATACACCCGCCATGAGCAACGCTGATCCCGTCGAAATCGAAAAATTTTCCCAACTGGCCCACAAATGGTGGGATCCGCACAGCGAATTCAAGCCGCTGCACGACATCAATCCCTTGCGCCTTGACTATATCGACCGCAACGCCAGTCTCGCAGGAAAAACGGTGCTGGATGTCGGTTGCGGCGGCGGCATCCTGTCGGAGAGCATGGCGGCACTGAACGCCAACGTGACAGGAATCGACTTGTCCGACAAAGCCTTGCAGGTGGCCAAGTTGCATCTGCTGGAGAGCGGAAAAAAAGTCAACTACCGAAAAATCGCGGTAGAGAGCCTCGCAGAAGAACAGCCCGGACACTACGATATCGTGACCTGCATGGAAATGCTCGAACATGTACCCGATCCTGACAGCGTCGTTGCAGCTTGCACCAGACTGGTCAAACCGGGCGGTTGGGTATTTTTCTCCACCCTCAACCGCAACCCGAAATCCTATCTGTTCGCCGTGATCGGTGCCGAATATGTGCTGAACATGCTGCCGCGCGGCACGCATGACTTCGCCAAATTTATCAAACCCTCCGAACTGGCACAATTCTGTCGCAACGCAGGACTGAATGTCACTGATCTGACCGGCATGAGCTACAACCCGCTTTCCAAAATCTATTCGCTGGGCACGGACACCAGCGTGAATTACATGATCGCCTGCCGACGTGAGTGAACCAAAAACATGCCGCAAGGGCATTCCCCGCACAACTAAGGGGAGAAGCCCCAAGTTGTTGCGTGAAGTAAACAGTAAACCGGAAACGGGTAACGTAAAAGCCGTTCTGTTCGACCTTGACGGCACCTTCGCCGACACCGCAGCGGATCTGGCGGCGGCGTTGAATTTTGTCAGGGCGTCGCGCGACTTGCCGCCGCTGCCTTTGGCCGTGTTGCGCCCGCAGGCCTCGCACGGTTCGGCAGGTCTGCTTAAAATCGGCATGAATGTCACACCCGATTCGCCCGGTTACAACTCCTTGCGCGACATTTTTCTCGATCATTACGCCAGTCACATTTGCATAAATACAAATTTATTCAACGGAATCAAAGAGTTGGTAGAATGCCTGGAGCGGCGCGCTATTCCCTGGGGCATCGTCACCAACAAGCCGCATATCTATACCCTCCCCCTGATGCAGGCGCTGGGTTATGCAGAGCGCGCGGCGTGTCTTGTCAGCGGCGACACCTGTGCGAATGCCAAACCGCATCCCGAACCGATGCTCAAAGCCTGCGAGATTATCAATGTGGCGCCTGAAAATTGTCTTTATCTGGGCGACGACCTGCGCGACATGCAGGCCGCCAATGCTGCCAATATGCGCGGCGTCATCGCACGGTATGGCTATATCAGCAGCGACGCGATCCTTGAAAACTGGGACGCACACGCAATAATTGACCATCCCGTGGAACTTCTCGGCCTAATCCGGGCCTGATGCATGTTACAATCAACAAGCTTCGAAACCGGGGACGACATGGCTTCGACGTGGGTTGCAAAGCAAAGCAGGGCATACCGAGGACCCGCAACCTCGTAAATCAGCTGGAAAAAACTAGTCGCAAACGACGAAAACTACGCTTTAGCTGCTTAAGGCAGCTAGACCTCACACCATGCTGTCTGTGGAGTGGCTCAAAGTCGCAAGACTGAGATGAGTGAGGTAAATTACACAGAATCGTGTCGTGCAGGGTCACTTTGTACGAAGCTAAAACCAAGGTGACTAGTCCCGTACCAGCCCGCCAGTTGGCGTGTCCGGGATTAAATTAAACAGCATGGCTAAGTATGTAGAACTGCCTGTAGAGTACTTGCGGACGCGGGTTCAATTCCCGCCGTCTCCACCAATATATAAAGGTCAACGGTTATCCGTTGGCCTTTTTTATTACGTATTGCCGCGTATCCGTGGGGGTTCCTGCTAACTCTTGCGGACTTCCTGTCCCGCCATTCGGTCACGGTTTGGTCAAAAATTTCTCTCTCTGCGCCGTTATTCTCTCCTGCCCCACCTAACCACCAAGCTGCGAAGTCCGCGAGATGAAAATTTTATATCGCATGATTTCAATAAATTACGCGCGGACTCGCCAACACGGTTTGATTGGAAAATTGGCAAGGAGATTACTCCCAAACCAGTGGTGGATCAGCTGACAACTCCAGTAGCGTGATATTGTCCGGCAGTGTGTCGTTCAGGATTGCAGCAACAACGTATGGCGACAGCATGGTCAGATTGATCATCCGGCTGACGTAGCTATTGTCCACGCCTTCGCGGGTGGCTAGTTCGCGTATGGTCGTTACCTCGCCCGATTCCAGCATGGCGAGCCACCGATGGCCTCGTGCCAGTGCCAATTGAATGGACGTGGGATTCTGCGGTTTGTGCGGCGTACCCGCTTCACCGTTCGGCAGCGTGATCCGCTTACACCCACCGCGTCGCCGAATCTGAATCGGGATGTTCAGTGTCAGTTTGCCATCGCTGGACGGGATGACATCGGCAGCGCCGTTGACGTTGATCGCGGTCATGCCATCACCTCTTCATCCACATCCACCTTGGCAGGTTGCAACTCCATCACCACCTGCTCGATGCCGTTGGCTCGCAGCCGCAGCTCGATATTGGTCGGAGACACGATGACCTTTTCTACCAGCAATTTGATGATGCGCGTCTGCTCTGCCGGAAACAGTTGCTCCCAGATGATGTCCAGCCGTGTCATCGCTACCGTAATCTGCGCCTCGTCGAGTTTGTCGTTGAGTGCGATGGCCTGCGGCACGATCTCACCGATCATCGTGGGCTGGCGCATGATGGCGCGCAACTGGTCGAGTACCGCTGTTTCCAGTTGATCGGCAGGCAAACGCGGCAGACCCGATGCACCGGCGAACTCCTTGGCATCACGTTGCGGTATGTAATATCGGTAGCGCCGCCCATTTTTCTTGGTGGTGTGCCATGGCGACAGCGCGCGTCCGTCATTGCCGAACACAATGCCTTTGAGCAAATACGGAACCTTGGCTCGGGTGGCATTGCCGCGCACGCGGCCATTGCTGGCCAGTATTGCCTGTACGTCGCCCCACAGTTTTTCGTCGATGATGGCAATGTGCTCCGCCTGATACCACACGTCCGTGCAGTTTCATAAACACCGGACCAATACCCTCACATCGCCAACGTTCAAGCGATGCCTCGCTTACACTCCAGCGTTTGGCCAGTTGCTGTTGTGAAAAATGCCTGACTTCCATGGTCGCCCTTTCAAAGTTAACAAAAACCTATGAACGCTCTGTTCTGTGGCTATAGCAACTGGTGATTTGGATGTCCGCCAGATATTGTGCTTGCCTTGATATTTTTGGATGTAAATGGGTGTGTTTTTGGATAGCGCACTTGAAATGGGTGTAATTGGGTGTATCATTGGTTTCATGATTAAAACCGACACAATCCATATCACCCCGGACATTCTGTCACTTATCTCCAGGATTGATGAATTCAAGGGGGCGTGGCGCGCCTTGGGGACACTCGCCCCCGACAGGTTGTCTGCCCTGCGCCGCGTTGCCACTATCGAAAGTATCGGCTCGTCAACCCGGATCGAGGGCAGCAAATTGTCCGACCGCGAGGTCGAGCGATTGCTTTCCAACCTGCAGATCAAAAACTTCACCAGTCGTGACGAACAGGAGGTGGCAGGTTACGCAGAGGTCATGGAGCTGGTTTTTTCGTCGTGGAAAGACATCACATTCACCGAAAATCATATCAAGCAATTGCATCAGAATCTGCTCGTCTATAGCGAAAAAGATGCATGGCATCGCGGCAACTACAAGACTACATCCAATAGCGTCGCAGCCTTTGATGAAAACGGCACACAGCTTGGCATCGTGTTTCAGACAGCATCACCTTTCGACACGCCACGTTTGATGACCGAACTGGTGACATGGGTGCAAGAAGAACGCGATGCCAAACACCTGCATCCGTTACTAATCATTGCAGTTTGGGTAGTCGTGTTTCTGGAAATTCACCCGTTTCAGGACGGCAACGGTCGCCTCTCGCGCGTGCTCACAACCCTGCTGCTATTACAGGCAGGCTACGCCTATGTACCTTATAGTTCACTGGAAAGCGTCATCGAGCAAAGCAAGGAAGCCTACTATCTGGCACTGCGTCAAACCCAAGGGACGATTCGCAGCGATGCCCCGAACTGGCAACCATGGCTGGTGTTCTTCCTACGTTCGCTGACCGAGCAGGTCAAGCGACTGGAAAAGAAGGTGGAGCGCGAAAAACTGGTGCTGGCCACCTTGCCGGAACTTTCGCTACAAATCGTCGAGTTTGCCCGCGAGCATGGTCGTGTCACGATCGGCGAGGCAATCAAACTGACCGGTGCAAGCCGCAATACACTCAAACAACATTTCCGCACGCTGATTGAACGCGGACACTTGAACCAGCACGGTAGCGGACGGGGTGTCTGGTACGAGCTTCGCTGAAACCACTCATCTAGGACGCGGGTTCAATTCCTCGATCGCGCAATTGAACCCGCGTCCGCAGCCACTCTACCGGCAACGAAACAACCGGTGAATTTCCTGATAAGATCCTTGCCGAATAAGGGATTTTTGCAAGTTTCCACATCTATCCGAGAGTCCTAGCAGGCGTTGTGATAATTTAAATTGACACGGGGTGCAACCCCACCACCAATAAATAAAAACGACACCCTTGTGGTGTCGTTTTTATTTATTGATTGAAATTGCACGGGGATTAAATCCGCGTCCGGCACGGGCGCGGGGTGAGCTGGGAATTCGAGCAGCACTGCTGCGAGCCTGCGAACGACAACGCGCCTGGCCGTTGTTGCGGAGTGCCGATGAGCTTAATGAAAACAAAAAAGCCATTTTGGATGCCGCTTGGGGATTTTATGTGGCAGGAGATGTTTCATTCCCTGTCTCCGCTTCTGTGACGCGCTTTCACCCAAAGAAGCTCGGAACATTACGCGTGCTGGCAAAATCGAGCGGGCACGATTCCATTTACCAAATCGCTAAAATGACAGGCCGGGATTATCGTCGTGTGTACGACGACATCATGGATTTTGTGGCGGATGGAATAGCCATTGTTGCCACAGAGATCAGGAACGGACGTAAATCTAAAGTGGCGCGTCTGCATGGGCTTCACATTGCTTAGTTGAGCATCACAGGCACCGCATACTCAATGCGCATGCCGGAATTTCTGCGGAGATGGCGCTCCGCAATCATAAATCCTGACTTTCAGCCCTACCCTCGTACCCTTGTGTGACAAACGGCCGGTCTTTGTCGCATTTCCGCCAACGCCCCCTTCCTGTAACCCGCGCTAATACAGGGATTGCACTCTGGCCTGATTATTGCTGCTGAAATATCGTTAATATATTAAGGAGTTTTTCAGAATGAGCACACCTTTCGAAAACATACTGGCAGGCCTGTCTGACGGCAGCGTTGTTCCCTATCTGGGACCCGGCGCACTGGACGGCGTAACCGATAAGCTCAGTGGCAAAGCCATCCCCGCCGACAGTGACAGTCTGATTCTGGCGATGAACAACGGCCAGCCGATGGCGCCCAAGCTGATGTTCGAATTCCCCAGAGCCGCGATGAATATCGAACTCAAGCGCGGCCGCTCAACAATCAATAAATTTCTCGATTCAACCTACCGCGACACGCAATGGAATACTTCAGCATTGCACGAATGGCTCGCACAAAGCCAACTACCTTACATCGTCGACACCAATCGCGACATTCAGTTGCAGCAACAATACGCCGCCACACCGCATACCCTGATCGTCGGCACCGCACGCATCGCCAGCAAGGAATACCGCTATCGCCTGTTTCACTACGATGGTGTTTCCTACTCCCTCATCGAACAAGAAGCCGTGGACACCAGTCTGCCTATCCTGTTCAAACCATTGGGCACGCCGCTACCGGAAACGAACTACATTGCATCGGATGCCGACTTCGTTGATTACATCACTGAATTGATGGGTGGGTTTGCGATTCCTTCGTTCGTCAAACGCATGCGACAAAACAAACGCTATTTGATCCTCGGGCTGCGGTTTAATCGCGACACTGAACGCATGGTGTTTTCAGAAATCATCTTCGGTGCGGATAAACCCGCCGGCTGGGCGCTCATCCCGCATCCGACCGACAAGGAAAAACGCTTCCTCGCCCGCTTCAACATCGAAATCATCAACGCGGATGTGTCCGACTTTTTGCTCGCTGCCAAGCAACTCAATGCAACCGAGGTTGTCTGAATGTCGCCCATGTGGAATGCATCCCGGCATACGCTGGGCGTGAGCGAACTGGATCAGGCCCATCAGGAGTTTATCGATCTGGTCACGAAACTCATCGAGTCGGGCGATGAAGAATTTCCAGCACTATATGGGACGTTGATCAACCATACACGCGCACACTTCAATGAAGAAGGACTACTGATGCGGCAGAGCAAATACCCCGGGCTGGCCATGCATGAAGGCGAACACCACCGAGTGCTTGGAGAACTGCAACAACTTAATCGCACACTCAAACGCGGTCATCTGCCGCTGGTGAGAGCTTTCGTCAAACAGGGACTACCGGAATGGTTCGATACACATCTGGCGATGATGGATGGCGCGCTAGCGGCGCATTTGAAAAAAATTCCTGCTTGAAGAGCCGCGAAGTGAGGGACGCAGTTTCGGCCCGTAGCAAATAACCATACAAGCGCATCGTGCCTATATCAACGTGTCAAAGAAATGCAGCCTGTTGCGACCGACTTTCTTGGACTGATACAAGGCAAGGTCAGCCTGCTTCAGCAACTCGGCAGCCCCCGGTTGTTTGTCACTGAACATCGTGATGCCGATACTGGGTGTATTGTGATATTCGTGTGTGGCAAGCTGGTAGGTTTGATTGAGTACCGAGAGAATTTTTTCACCAATAGCTTCTGTCTCATCTCTTGCTGCTACGGCATCTGAGCTGAGTTCTTCGAGCATCACCACAAACTCGTCGCCCCCAAGACGGGCAGCAGTATCACCCTCGCGAATACAGAGTTTCAGGCGAAGCGCTACCTGCTGCAGGAGCAGGTCACCGATATCATGACCCAGTGTGTCGTTTAATTTTTTGAAGTGATCCAGATCAATAAATAACAGCGCGCCCATTTGACCATTGCGCGCACTTGAAACCAGCGCCTGATTAAGTCTGTCCATGAGCAGCCGGCGGTTAGGCAACCGGGTAAGGACATCATAGAAAGCCATATTCTTGATCTCCTCCTCTGCGGCTTTACGCTCGGTGATGTCAATCTGCGTACTTACAAAATATTTCGGTTCACCGTCACCACTATTCACAGCAGTGATCGTCATCAATTTGGGATAAATTTCCCCGCTTTTGCGGCGATCCCAGATTTCCCCCTGCCATCCACCTGTATTCTGAATGCTTTCCCACATCGCCACATAAAAATTTGCGTCATGGCGTCCTGATTTCAACAGTCTGGGTGTCTTGCCGATGGCTTCATCAGCCGTATACCCGGTTATTTCCGTAAATTTCCGGTTGACCCTGACGATTTTCTCCAGTTTATCCGTGACCATAATGCCGACCTGCGCATCGAAAGCCGTGGCGGCAATACGCAATTCTTCCTCAATCCGCTTGCGCTCGGTAATATCAATCAAAATGGCCAGCAGCCGGCCATCAGGGAGTTGCCTCCCCCGGACTTCGCCAAGAAAAAACGAACCATCTTTGCGCCGGAAGTGCCACTCACGAACCACCACCTCACTACCCTCAAAATATTTGAACTCATAACCGATACGCGCAATATCTGCGGGGTCGATGATATCGGCAATATTGAGATTTAAAAGCTCCTGACGCGCGTAACCCAACATCACGCAGCCGGTGGAATTGACATCGATGTAACAGCCCTGTGCATCGCTGACGAAAATGCCGTCAGAGGCCTGTTCAACCAGCGAACGAAAACGTTCCTCGCTGCTGTGCAATTCGGCCTCCGCTTTATGACGTTCAGTGACGTCACGCAGAATAACGGTGAATATCTGTTTTTCTGCTATACGTATCTTGGAAATCGATGCCTCAATGGGGAATTCCGTGCCGTCAAAATGCAGCGCCAGCAATTCACTCTGAGAAGACATACTGCGATTGGTCACACCCTCCTCAGCGAAGCGACGCATATGCTGTTTGTGTACCTGACGCAAATGATCCGGAATAAGCCGATCAATTGATTCTCCCAGCATCTGTTTAGCCGTGCATCTGAACATCCGCTCGGCTGCCGGGTTAAACAACTGGACAATCTGGTCTTCATCCAGCGTGATAATTGCGTCCATCGCCGAGTCAATAATTCCGGTCAATTGAGCTTGTTGTTTGTGCTGCGCCTGTTCCGCTTCAAACCGTTTATGTTCACTGCGGCGCAAAATTTCGGCGGTGCGCCAGATTAAGGCGGAAAACACCATCACATAGATCATGACAACCAGTGCGATACCGAAATCTGCACTGTAAAGACCTTGCTTTGTACCCAATATGTGCAACCAGCCGATCAAAAAAGGCACAGTAAGCGCGAGCGGCAAAAGCCGGCGTGCCATAACACCACCCGTGGTACTGCTGGTTAACACAGCCATCAGGCAACGTTGCGGCCGGGAAAATATCACGCCAATATTGATAATTACAAATCCGATTGCAGTATGCAGCGCCACTGAGGAATAAGCGCGAACACCATAAAGTGCGGTGATATTATATGAATAGCCCAGGATGGCCAGAATGCCGATCAGGCTGCCTGCCAGCGCCGCAACTTGAGAAAGGACGCGCCCCCGCTGGCTATCCAGCAACAGTAACGCTAAGCCGGAAAACACGAAACCCGCTGCCGTAGCCATGGCCATACGACCTGGCGCAGCCGTGCTGACGGAATCGCTAGGAGCGTTGAGTAAAATCTGGTCGATACCCAAATCCACCACAAAAAGGTATTCAGCCAGAGTGAGTACACCTAGCAGTATCACGATGCCAGCTAAAACGAGTTGAACAGCCCGCCATTGCAATGATTCCTGTACCCGACAGGCGGAAAAAAGAGAGGCGCCCAGAAAAAGAAAGCACAGTGCGGTGTTGGCTTTCATCGTTGCAAGCCCAGGTAATACGCCTTTGAGCGTGGCGATGTCCAGCGCCCAACCGAGCAAAACGATTACGCCAAGCACGGCAATAGTGAACGCGCAAAAGTATGCAATTTTTTTGCACCGTGCTGCTAATACTGAAATTACGTGATTGGTCGGCATGATTGCCTCCTCACTAAATTATAAACAGAATAAACAGATCGCTTAACCATGCTGCAACGCAACCATGCGCACGCTACTTGTCTCGTTGCTCAGGCGTGACCGGCTTAAAATCGTCTACGGCTGTATGACTGGCTTCATACCTCGCACGTAATTCTTGAGTTTTTGGAGAGGTGGGTACGTCGAATGAATTGCGGAACAATTTATCGCGACTGAATATACTTACTGGCACAGCGGAGGAAAAATCTGAGTCTGGCTTGACGGATGACATGGCACTCTCCCATATTAAATCAACCTAAAGGGACACCCATAACAATCCGGCGGCCCCGCTATCATAGGTATTACCCCTTAGATCGGAAACTTTGCGTCCCTGTCTTTCAACAGGTTTGCCCTTTTCTAGCAATATAAACCAACTTGACAAACATACAACCCTGCGTTTGCCAATCGTTTTAGTAATGTAATAAAATCCAATGACAAAAACAATCAGAAAATTCTGATTTTAACTAAGCACAATTAGACAGGCTTTCAGCTATGGAATTTACGTAAGCGTCCAGCCGTACCATCTTGATTGAGTAAGAGAAAGATAAGAGCATGGTGTCCACTTAATTTTGGTGGATACTATCATGAACATTTCTCCTGCAATTGACCGCCGCCGTCGCCGACATGCGCCGGAATTCAAGCAAGGTCTTGTGGCGCTTTGCCAGCCCGGCGTATCCGTTTCGGCGGTCGCTCTGGCGCATGGCGTGAATGCCAACCTG